>NZ_JALKFY010000824.1:0-30168 GCF_023242985.1 Frankia sp. Mgl5
GACGCCGGGCCCGACCACCCGGCGCGGTCAGCCACGCCCGCCGCCGACCCAGCCCACACCGGAAATCCTCACCTCAGAGGCGCGCCCCTGCCCCACTGCCGTGAGTCCGTGTTGTGCTGGGGCTCCTCGGTGTAGCAACGACCCGATATGTCGCGGCGGACGGTCGGGTTTGGCATTTATGCAGGTCAGCGGGGTATGTCCTAGACCGTCCGCCGCTTTGGGTTGCTACATAACGATCTTCAAGCGGCCGAATTGATCTCAACGGAGAGGCGAAATGCCTGGTCAGAGGCGGTGGGCAGGGGCGGGGTCGAACCGCCGACCTTCCGCTTTTCAGGCGGCCGGTCGTGCGGGTGGCCGGCGCGGCCGCAGCGGGACAGCCAGTACAGGCCCGCCACGAGCGGCTCATGGCGTCGACGACGGCAACCTCGGCCAGCCGCCGGTCCGCCGGTCCGCCGGTCCTTGCCACCTCCCAAGGAGCGACGGACCGACTACGTGCTCAAGCCCACGCCGAAGCAAGTTGCGACACCAGCGCATGGAGTGGCTGCGACACTCGCATCGGCTCTGTGGGCACGCCGGCCCGGGGCCTGTGCTGGCGCGGGATCCGGGCCGGCGTCGGGGGTCAGCGTGAGCGGGACATGCGGTCGGGGCGCAGGACCAGCTCGACGCCGAGCAGCTCGATGCGCGGCGCGCCGTCGCCGTCGAGGACCGCGACGTCGCAGTGGGTGTGGACGCCGTCGATCCCGCGGGCGTGCACCACCCCGCGCGCCGGCTCGCGCAGCAGGCCGGGCCGGTGGATCCGGCACTCGCGCACGGCGATGGGAATGGCGCCGCCGAGCGCCCGCCACGCCCAGAGGCCGGCGAGCTGCATCCCGCCGTCGAGCGCGGCGACGTCGAAGTACCAGCCGTCGCCGCCCCACGCCAGCTCGTCGACGCCGACCACGGTCCCCTCGGCGCCGTCGGGCGACATGCCCATCAGCCAGGTGATGGCGTGGAAACGCGGGCCGTGGAAGAGCGCGCCCTGGCCGTAGATGCGGTCGCGGTGGCGCGCAGACTCCTCGGGATGGTCCACCAGGCCGGCGGGTGTCGGCCACCGCCCGGCGGACACCGGCGGCGACTGGTCGGGCCCGAACCTGGCGGAGTAGTGCGGCACGCCGCCCTCGCCGTCCACCCGGAGCAGGGTCTCTCCCGGCTGGCGGCCGGGCGCCGCGACGACGGCGAACCGGTGGCCGCCGCGGGCCAGCTCGGGTAGCGCGATCTTGCGCAGGACCCGCAGGTCCCGCAGTGTCACGCCGCCGGCGACGGCGGGGCTCAGCGCGAGCGCGCCGCGGGCCAGCCAGTCGAGCGCCATCGCCAGCGGGAGGACAGCCGTCCCGGCCGGGCTGTGGTCGACGAGCCAGGGCTGCGCGCCGGCGTGCACCGCGAGCTCACCGAGGACGCCCGCGGCCGGGCCCCGCCCGGCCCCGCCGATCACGCTCGCGTCACAGCTGGCGATCATGACGCGAGTGGACCCGGCGGCCGTGGCGGGAGCGCCGTCCGGTGCGCCCGTCAGCTCGTCGGCGAACGCCTGTGCCCCGCGGGGCAACGGGATCGGCGGGATGCCGCGCCGGGTGAACGCCTCGGCGAGCAGGGAGCCGACCATGCCGCCGGCCCACGGTCCCCAGGCGATCGACCGCACCAGGCAGTCGGGATGAGCGGCCTGGTACGCCGAGGCCACGTGGTCGAGGGTCGCGTTGGCCATCGCGTAGTCGCTCTGGCCCGGGTTGCCGAACCAGCCGGCGACCGAGGTGAACAGGCAGAGCAGCCGCAGCGGGTCGCCGGCGAGCTCCTCGAGCAGGACGCGCAGCCCACCGACCTTGGTGTCGAAGACCTGGGCGAAGTCGTCGTCCGTCTTGTCGACGATCAGCCTGTCCGCGAGCGCCCCGGCGCCGTGGACGAGCCCGTGCACGGGACCCCACTCGCGCCGCACCTCGTCGAACGCGGCCGCGACGGCGCCCGCGTCGCGGACATCCAGGCAGTGGTAGCGGACGGGCGCGCCGATCTCGGCCAGCGCCGCGAGCGTGGCCCGGACCTCCCGGACCGCGAGGATCTCGCGGGCCCGCGCCCGCAGCCGCGCCGGGCCGCCCGCGGTGCCCGACACCCGGGCCAGCTCGCGGACAAGTGCCCGTTCGTCGCGCGCCCCCGCCAGCCCCGGCGGCTCGTCGGCCAGCGCCGTCCGGCCCAGCAGGACGAGCCTGGGCCGGTGCCGGCGCGCCAGCTCGACGACGCCGGCGGCCGTCACCCCGCGGGCCCCGCCGGTGACGGTGATCACCGTCTCCGGGCCGATCTCCAGCTCCGTGCGCGCGGCGTCCGCGGGCCGCGACGCGGTGGCCGATCCGGTCCGCGGGCCGGCCCCGCCAGCCGGCCGGGCCGCGTCCGCGGGGAGCACGACCGGTACCAGGCGCGTCCCGTCGCCGCGCAGTGCCACGACGGGCGTGTCGCCGCCGCGGAGCAGTTCGGCGACGACGACGGCGGCGACCGCCGCCGGCGACCGCCCCGCACGCTCGCAGTCGAGGGCCTTCACCGCGACCGACGGCCACTCGGCGGCCGCGGTGGCGGCGAGCGCGGCCAGGCCGCCCAGCCACGCCCGGTCGCCACGCGCCCCGCCGAGCCCGAGATCACCGCCGGTGTCCTGCACCGTGACGAACACGGCCGAGCTTCGGCCGCCCGGGTCGGCGTCCTCGGTGAGGCCGGAGCCCGCGACGGCGCGGGCCCAGTTGAAGGCGTCCCGCTGGACCTCAAGCATGGCGCCGGTGGGAGATCCGTCGGTGGCGGCGGTGTCCGGGCCGGCCAGGCCGCCGAGCAGGACCACGCCGCCGCGGTCGCGGGTGAGAACGGCCGCGGGCCGCCTGCCGACCGCGAGCTCCGCGGCGACGCCCGCTCGGGTGAGCTCGTCCACCAGGGCCGCGCCGACCCCGCTGCCGCCGTCGACGACCGTCAGTGGACGCCCGCGCAGCCCGCGCATGGCCAGGCCGGGTGCCGGCGCCTTCTCGAGGCCGGCGACGAACCTGCTCAGGCGAAAGGGGGCACCACCGGCCGTCCCGGGGGCGGCGGTGGCCAGCTCGGGGCCAGCGCCAGATGAGTCCGGGCCCGCGCCGGGCGAGCCGGGATCGGCGCCCGGCGAGGCGGGGCCGGTGCCGGGTGGCTCCGGGTCGGCGGGTGACTCCGGGTCGGCGCCGGGTGTGTCGCCGCTGCCCGGTGAGCCCAGGCGCTGCCGGATCAGCTCCACGACCTCGCCGAGGGTGCGCAGTGAGGCGAGTTCGGCGATCGCGTCGGTCTCGCTGACGTCGACCGCGACGTCGCCGACCTGCTGACGCAGCGCGGAGAGGATCTCGACCTTCTTGAGCGAGTCGATGCCGAGATCGCCCTCGAGCTCCATGTCGATGTTGAGGACTTCCTTCGGGTAGCCCGTGCGCTCCGAGACCACGTCGAACAGAAGGTCCGTCACCTCCTCCGGGGTCATCCCGGCCGGCGCCGGCCCGCCCTCGGGTTCCGCCGCGGGCCCAGGCCCAGTAGCCGGTGCGGTCGGGGCGGCACCTGCCGGTTCCGCCGGTGCAGGACCGCCAGTCGGTGCGGGCGTGGCGAGTGCCGGTTCCGCCGGCACCGTCGGTGCCGGCCCGCCCGCGGTCGGGGTCGGCGGTACGGCCGTAGCCCAGCCCCCTGTCTCCGCCGGCGCCGGCGTGGCCGGTGCTGGCGGCGGTGTCGGCATGGGCGGCGGAGCCGGCGTGGGCGGCGGAGCCGTGACGGCGAAGGCGGCGGCCGTGGAGGGGCCGCGCGGCGCGGCAGAGGGTGGCGCGACAGTGTGCGGCGCGGAGGACTCGGCCGGTCCGAAGCTCACGCCGTCCACGACCCGCGGCTGGCTGTGGGGGCCGTCGGTGGGCGGTGCGCCGGCCAGCCAGGAGCACACCGCGCCGGTCACGCGCAGAAACTCCAGGTGCGCCTCGGTCATGAGCTGCTGGTAGGCGGTGTGGGCCGCCGCGGTCTGCCGGTGGGTCTGCTCGACCGCCTCCGGCCACCCGGGCGCCAGCCGGAGCGGGGGCTGCTCCCCCGGACCGGCGGCCAGGGCCGGCGGAGCCGCCGATCCCAGTGCCGATGTCGGGCCCGGTGTCGGACCCGGACCCAGTGCCGGTGGCGGTGGCGGTGCCGACTCCGGTGCCGGTGCCGGACTCGGGAAGGGGGCCGCACTCATCACTCCGGGCGTGTCGCCATCGGGTGGCGCCATTGCCTCGGCAACCTCCGCTCCCCCACCCGCCGCACTCCGGCCCGCGGTGTCCGCACCGTTCACAGCCCCGGGATCGACCCCGGCCCCGGCCCTGGCGTCCGCCTCCGGGTGCACCCCGGTCGGCCCGGTCTCGGCCGCCAGCCCGGTCTCAACCGTCGGCGGCGCGGGCTCGGTCGCCGGTGCCGGAGCGGCGGAGGTCACGTGCCCGTTGGAACGGACGTTCGGGGGCTCGGTGCCGGGCTCGTTCCAGACGAAGCCGTTGGACGAGCGGGCGTCCCCGGACGTCTCCTGGACGGCCGGGGTGGCCAGCAGCTCGGGCGACGGGTAGTAGCGCCCGTAGTTCGACCCGTCGATCTTCACGGTCATCACCGGCTCCCGTCGCTCGGGTGCGCCCCGGGCCGCCCAGAGGCGGTCGAGGTCGAGATCCAGGCCCAGGACGGCCAGCCGTCCCAGCGCCGACATCAGCGTCGCGTCGCCGTCCTGGCCGTGGCGTTCCAGGCTGGTCGCCGCGTGCTCCCGGCCGTCGAGGATCTGGTCGACCAGGCCGGTGAGCGTGCCGCCGGGGCCGACCTCGACGAACGTCCGGATGCCGTCGGCGTACATGGCCTCGATCTGGTCGACGAACCGGACCGGGGTGGTGAGCTGGTCGATGATGCGCTCGCGGACGGCCCACGGGTCGCTCGGGTAGGGACGTCCATCGGCGCCGGCGTAGACGCCGAACCGGGGGGCCCGGATCTCGAGGTCGTCGACGAAGCGGCGCAGCGGGTCCCGCGCGCCGTCGAGCAGGGGACTGTGGAAGCCGGCGGCGGTGTCGAGGCGGCGGGTGGTGATCCCGGCGGCCGCCAGCCGCCGGGCGGCGGCCACCACGCCGTCCGCCGTGCCGGAGAGGACGACCTGACGCGGCGCGTTCAGATTGGTCATCCAGACGTCCCGGCCCAGCTCACCCTGGGCTGCCTCCCCGGCCCCGGGCTCGGCCCCGGGTGCGCCTAGGGCAGCTGTGACCTCGGTGGGCGTTGCCACAGCGGCGAGCATTCCGCCGGGTGCCGTGGCTGCGGCGTCGCGGACGAGCTCGCCCCGGCGGCGCGCGAGCGCGACCAGGGACGTGGCGTCCAGAACGCCGGCGGCGCACAGCGCGGCCAGCTCGCCGAAGCTGTGCCCGGCGGCGGCGCGGGGCCGTACGCCGACGTCGGTGAGGGCCGCGAGCAGCGCGAGCTCGTGCACCGCGAGTGCCGGCTGCGCCCATTCGGACGCGGTGAGCGCGTCGCGCTGGGCGGCCTGCTCCGCCTCGCTGAACACCGGCGGTGGGAACACCATGTCGGCGACGGTGCCTCCGGCGGCAGCGCCCCCGGCGGCAGCGCCGTCACCGAGCCGCAGGACGCCGAAGCGGTCCCACACCCGGCGGGCGGCGGGATGGCGTAGTGCCAGGTCCCGGCCCATCCCGAGATACTGGCTGCCCTGCCCGGGGAAGAGGAACGCCAGCCGGTCGCCGGCGTCGTCGGCGGGCCGGCCCGCGTCGACCTGGTAGTGGACGCCGACGGGATTCGTGAACGACTCGTCCGGGCGCCGCGCCACCAGGGCGGCCGCCTGGTCGAGCCGAGCCGCGAGCTGCCTGGTGCCGGCGGCCGCGACGGCGAGCCGGACCGGCTGACCGGGGTCGAAGCGGTGCTGGCTGGCCCAGGCGAGCGCCGCCGTGCGGCCGGAGTCGAGGGACCGGTCGTCCTCGTCGGGCAGGTCGACCGAGCGCAGCGCGTCGAGGATCTCCTGCGCGGTCGCACCGCTGAACAGCACCAGCTCGCTGCCCGCCGCCGCCGGTCCGGCCGCCTCGACGGGCCCGGCGCCGTTCAGCGCCGCACCGGTCGAGACGGACCCGGTCGAGACGGACCCGGTCGCGACGGACCGCGTCAGTGCCCCGGCGGCCGGCGGCGAGCCGGCCATCACCGGGGCCGGGGAGTGCGGGGCCTCCTCCAGCGCGATGTGGAAGTTGATCCCACCGAACCCGAAGCTGGAGACCGAAGCCCGGCGCGGATGATCCGCGGGCTCGGCCCACGGACGTCCCACCGTGTTCAGGTAGAACGGGCTGGTCTCCAGGCCCAGGTCCGGGTTCGGCTCGGTCACCTTGATCGTCGGGGGCAGGGCGTGGTGGTGCAGCGCGAGGACCGCCTTGAGCAGGCCGGCCGCGCCGGCCGCCGACTTGGTGTGCCCGACCTGCGATTTCACCGAGCCGAGCGCGCACCAGCGGTGGTCGCCGCGGCGGGCGTCCCCGAAGACCTCGGTCAGCGCGGTGACCTCCGTGCGGTCGCCGACGACGGTGCCCGTGCCGTGCGCCTCGAGGAGCTCGACGGTCGCGGGGCTGTAGCCGGCGTCGAGGTAGGAGGCGTGCAGCGCGCGGATCTGGCCGCCCGGTGTCGGTGCGTAGATCGCGGAGCCGTGGCCGTCCGAGGACGCGCCGATGCCCCTGATCACCGCGTAGATCCGGTCGCCGTCGCGCTGGGCGTCGGCGAGCCGCTTGAGCGCGACCATCGCCACGCCTTCGCCGAGCAGCGTGCCGTCGGCGTCAGCGGCGAAGGGACGGCAGTCCTGGGTGGGCGAGAGCGCGGGCGTCCGGCAGAAGCTGACGAAGGTGCACGGGTTGTTCAGGGCGTCGACGCCACCCGAAATGATCATGTCGGCGCGGCCGAGGGCGAGCTCGTTGACCGCGGCGGAGACGGCCGCGAGCGAACTGGCGCAGGCGGCGTCCACCGTGTAGTTCACGCCGTGCAGGTCGAGCCGGTTGGCGACCCGCCCGGCGACGATGTTGCCCAGGCCGCCGGGCAGCGTCGCCTCCTGCCAGCGCGGATAGTCCTTCATCATGTAGTCGCAGATGTGGTCCGCGTCCGGGTGGGAGAAGCCGAGGTCGCGCAGCGAGCGGTACCACATCGGCCGGCCGAGCCGGATGTAGATCTCGCTGAGGAGCTCGAGGTTGCCGCTGCCGAGGATGATCCCGAACCGGCCGCGGTCCGCCTGCTCGTAGCGGTCGCCGAGGGCGTCGCGCAGCGTCTGGTCGGCCACCTTGAGCGCGAACAGCTGGGCGGTGTCGGTGGCGGGGATGATGCTCGGCGGGATGCCGAACTCGGTCGGGTCGAAGTCGACGAGCGGCAGGAAGGAGCCGCGGCGCACGTAGGTCTTGTCGAGCACGGACGGATCGGGGTCGAAGTAGTCCTCGGGGAGCCAGTGGGAGCGCGGGACGTCGGTGATCAGGTCCTCGCCGCGCAGGATCGAGTCCCAGAACCCGGGCGCGTCGGTCGAGCCCGGCATGATCGCGCCGACGCCGACGACGGCCACAGGCACCTGCGGCGACGTCCGCGCCGCGGTGATGGTTGTCATGTCTGGTGTGCTCCTCTCGTCGCGGGCGCGAGGCTCAGCTGGGCTCGGGCGCGAGGCGCCGCGGCGGGAACACCGGCTCGCCCACCGGCAGCCCGCAGGTGCGGAACTGGTGGGCCCGGGTCACCACCGCGGCGCCTTCCAGCAGGTTCAGCGCGATCTGCACGACCGTGCGGTTGGCGGGCTCGGCGAGGAAGCTGCCGGCGACCCAGCGGTTGAACGCCCCCATCGCCGGGCCGCACCAGATCTGGTAGTCGGTGCGCCGGCTGCCGTCCCCGGCCAGCGCCCACCGGCCCGAGTTGCCCAGGTACCAGCGGAACACCAGCGCCATCCGGTGTTTGGGGTCGCGCCGCGCGCGGTCGACCTGGCCGGGGTCGCGGGTCTGCCAGTACTCGGCCGTGCACCGCCAGACGTCGTCCAGCGCCATGCCGAAGACGTCCCGTTCGAGCTTCGCCCGCTCGGCGCCGACGATGTCGTCGAGGCCCGCATGCCGGCGGTACGCCTCGTAGAGGGTGCCCGCCCGGTTGGCGAACATGGTGCCCCGGTGCAGGACCTGTACCTTCGCCCCGAGCTCGAACATGTCGGCCGCGGGCGCCATCGCCACGTCGGCGATGTCCGCGCCGGCCAGCATCGCCTTGGCGTCGTCGGACTGCCCCGACTCGACGCTGAGCTGATTGACCGACCCGGTCAACACGTAGGCGGCGCCGAGCGCGAACGCCCCCGCGACGCCCCGCGGCGTGCCCAGGCCACCGGCCGCGCCGATCCGGGGGGCGGTGCGCAGCCCGAACCGCTCGACCACCCTGTCCCGCGCGGCCTGCACCGCCGGCAGCAGCACGGCCAGCGGACGTCTGTCGGTGTGCCCGGCGCTGTCGGCCTCGACGGTGATGTCCTCGGCAACGGGCAGCCCGGCCGCGAGCTCGGCCTCCTCGGCGCTGAGCTGGCCGGCGTCCACCAGGGCACGCAGCAGCGGGGCGGGCGGCGGCGACATGAACAGCTCGGCGACCTCCGGGCGGGAGATCTTCGCGAAGACCCTCGTCCGGCGCACGACGCCGCCGTCGGGCGCGCGCCGCAGCCCGGCCGCCGCGCACCGCACCACCGCCGGGGTGAGGGTCATGAACGCCGACGCCGACACGCACGGGACGCCGTGGCGCAGCAGCATCTCGGCGGTGCCGTTCTCCAGGCGTGCGTCGCCCGGGGAGTGCAGCAGGTTGACACCCCAGTTGGGACGGCCGCCGAGCGCGCGGGCCAGGGTGGTCACCGCCTGCTCGACCCGGCCGAGGGGCAGGCCGCCGGAACCGAAGAAGCCGAGCATGCCCGCCCGCGCCATGGCGATCACCAGGTCGGTGGTGGCGATGCCGGTCGCCATCTCGCCCGCGATGTAGGGGAAGCGGACCTGGTGCGCCCGGGTGAACGCCCGGTCACCGAGCCACTCCGGGTACACCGGCGGCAGCATCCCGACGACCGTGGACGTGGCCGGTCCCCCGCCGGCGACCTGGCCACCCAGCCCGGCGCCGAGCCCGCGGCCCGGCACCGACAGCACGTGCACGGGCTGCCGGATCTGGCGGGCGCAGGCGAGCAGCCCCGGCCGGTCGAACGCGGCCGGGTACGGGCCCGGGATCCAGACCAGCTCGGCCTCGGCCGGCGCGACCACGGTCATCGGGACGGCGGTCATCGGGACGTCCTCGTGACCGGCTCGCGGACGGACCGCCGCTCGCGTTCCCGACGGGCCCGGTCCAGTGCCTCGAGCCCGTCGCCGGTCGCGGTGGACGGCCGGGCGTCGGCCAGCTCGGGCTCGATCAGGTCACCGACACCGAGGGCGGCGAGCAGGTAGTCGCGGTCGATCCGACGCCCACACGGGCGCTCGCCCAGGACGGTGCGGGCCCGGGTGTCGTCGAAGGTGTGCCGGTGCCGCAGATAGGAGGAGAAACCGGGCAGCAGGTCGACCATCCGCTCGACGCGCGTCTGGTCCGCGGGCGGCTCCGGGACGGCGACCAGGTGCGCTGGGAAGAAGCCCTCGAACAGGTCGATGATCTCCGGCAGCGTGACCTCGGTGTCGCCGACGATGTGGTAGGTCGCGACGGCGGCGGGCTGCGCGACGGCGGCGGGCTGCGCGTGGTCGGCGATCCGCACCATGTCACGGGCCGCGTCCTCCACCGCCATCACGTTGAGCCGCGCCAGCGGGTCACCGACCACCCGCACGGTCGGGCGCGGGGCGCCGTCCAGCTCCTCGGGGGTGAGCGTGACCTCGGCGGCCATCGAGACGATCATCATGACGGCCCGCGCGACCACGTCCAGGGTGTGCGGCGGGAGATCGGGGCTCGGCGGGAGGTCGGTGAGCAGCAGGCTCGGGCGGAACACCACCGCCGGCCGGCCGTGCCGGGCCGCCCACTCCCGCACGAGGACCTCGCCGTCGTGCTTCGACCGCTCGTAGGCGTTCTCGAAGCCCTCCGACGCGTCCAGGTCGTCCTCGTAGACGACCCGGGCGGACCGCGCACCGGCCACGAAGGCGGTGCTGACGTGGAACAGCGACGGGCGGTGCGGGCCGGCGGTGACCAGGTCCAGCACGTGCCGGGTGCCGTCGACGTTGGCGCGGTGCAACTGGCCGGGATCGCCGGCGAGCGCGGTGTCCGCCGCGCTGTGCCACACCGCGTGGACGTCCTCGGCCAGCTCGCGGAACGCCCGGGCGTCGAGTCCGAGCGCGGGCTGCGCGACGTCGACCTCGACGACCCGGATCCGGCGCGGGAGGTCGGCGAGCAGCGCCGGGCCGGCGCCGGTCGCGGCGAGGAAGCGCCGGACCCGGTCGAGCGCGTCAGGCGAGCCGGCGTGCGCGAGCAGGATCAGCCGGCGCCCCCGATCGAGCAGCTCGCGGACGAGGCGCACGCCGAGGAAGCCGGTACCTCCCGTGATCGCCACCTCGCCGCCCACCGCTTCCGGGACCGCGCCGCCGATCACTTCCATACCGGTCACCCCCTGCCGGTTGACCACCCGACGGGCACCGGGTCATCGACCGACCCGCCCCGTCGTCCAAAGGAACCGTCACGTACCGCTGCGTGTGCCGGTACGAGCAGTACCCACGCGGGCCTCGTCCGTACCCGCGTGGGCGGAAGGGGTCGTTCGCCCGCGAGATGATTCGCCCGCGCGGGGTGATTCGCCCGCGCGGGGTGATTCGCCCGCGCGGGCCGGTGGTGGCAGGAGGAGTCAGTGCGTGGTCAGCGGCGCGCCGCCTCGGCGCGGGCGACGACGCCGACGTCCGCCTGGTCGGTGAACAGCCCGTCGATGCCCGCTCGCAGGTAGGTCACCTGCTCGTCGATGCCCCGGCCGAAGTCGCTCGGGCTGGTGCCCCGCCGCAGCTCCCCCGGCAGGAACGAGTTCTCGGCGCGGAACGTGTACGGGTGCACCAGCAGGCCGGCGGCGTGCGCGTTCGCGACGAGCGGTGTCGGCGCGCCGAGTTTCCCGTCGGTGCCGACCGGGATGACCTGGCCCTTCTCCGGCCCGATGCCGTTGGCGTAGGCCGCGATCGCCTTCAGGCCGGCGGGCGTCACCAGGTCGGCGTACGTCCGCGGGTCACCGGCGGCGACGAGGTCGTAGGGCGCCCCGCTCGCGCTCAGCAGCTGGACGGCGGACGTCCGCAGCCCGAGGCGGCGCAGCTCCCCCAGGTTCGTCGTCTCGAAGGACTGGACGAACACCGGAGCGTTGCGCGTGTTCAGGCCGTAGCGGTTCAGCAGGTCCAGCAGCCGCTTCTCCAGCGGGAGACCGGCCTTCTGGAAGTAGGTGGGGTGCTTGGTCTCCGGGTAGACACCGATCTCGCGGCCGAGCTCCGCCGAGAGCCGCTTACGCAGGTCGAGAACCTCGATGAGGGTGGGGATCTCGAACCGCCCGTCGTACATCGTGTTCTCCTGCCGGATCTCCGGCAACCGCTCCTTGGCCCGCAGCGTCTTGAGCTCGGCGAGCGTGAAGTCCTCGGTGAACCAGCCGGTGACCGGGATGCCGTCGAGCGTCTTCGTGGCCTTGCGGGCGGCGAACTCGGGGCGGTCGGCGACGTTCGTCGTGCCGCCGATCTCCGGCTCGTGCCGGCAGACGAGCTGGCCGTCCTTCGTCGCGACGAGGTCCGGCTCGACGAAGTCGGCGCCCAGGCGGGCGGCGAGCTCGTAGGAGGCCAGGGTGTGCTCGGGCCGGTAGCCCGAGGCGCCGCGGTGCCCGATCACCAGGATCCGGTTTCCCCGGCCCTGAGCCGCCGCGGACGGTGCCGCCGCCGGCGCGGCCACCGCCACCGCCGCCGCTGACGCGGCCGGCGCCGCGGCCGCGACCAGCGGCGCGGCGGCGAGCCCGGCGATGAGACCACGCCGGCCCACGCCGCGCCGGCCGTTCCCGGCGCTCGTGCCCGTCCCAGCGCTCGTGCCTGTCCCAGCGCTCGTGCCTGTCCCAGTGCTCGTGCCGGGCCCGTCCGGGCCGGGGAGATCCACCCCGCGAGACGCCACAGATCCTCCAACGCGGCGGCGGCGGCTCTCGCCGACGGCGCGTGCACTCAGCGAAGCAATCACCGCGAACGGCGGCATAGATCGAACATTGACCGGCGTGGTCGAACTCCGGTCCAGCCCGCGAACCATCGGGGTGGGTCAGGCCACGCGAGGGCGACATTCTGGTGAACTCCCGGTGCCATGTCGCACGAACGACACGGCCGCGCCGCCTGATCCGTGACGATCACCCCGTGCGCCCGATCCGTGACGATCACCCCGTGCGCCCGGCCCGCGTTCTCGGAATCGCGCTCGCCGTGCTGCTACTGCTGGCGGGGGTCGTCGTGCTCGCCGTCGTGCCGCGGCTCGGCGGGTCCGGCGGCGAGCTCACCACCGTCCGTGCCCTGGTGGGATCGGAGAAGCGGTCATTCCTGAACGATCCCGACGTCACCAAGGCTCTCGCCGACGCCGGGTACCGGCTCGAGGTCGACGTCGCCGGCAGCCGGGACATCGCCACCAACCGGGACCTGACCGGCTACGACCTCGTCTTCCCCGCCAACACCCCGCAGGCCGACCGCATCCGCCGCGACCACGGCGTCACCCGGTCCAGCATGCCGTTCTCCTCGCCGATGGCGATCGCGACGTTCCGGCCGATCGCCGACCTGCTGACCCGCGCCGGGGTGGTGCGGGCCGAAGGCGGCACGTCCTACTTCGACATGCGCGCCTACCTGGATCTGGTGGCCGCGGGAACCCGCTGGTCCGACCTGCCGGGCGCCGACGCCGTCTACCGGACGGACCGCTCGGTGCTCATCGGGTCGACGGACGTCCGCACGTCGAACTCGGCCGCGCTCTACCTCGCACTCGTCTCCTACGTCGCGAACGGCGACGAGGTCGTCACCGACGCGCGCACCGCCGACCGGATGGCGGATCTCGCCGCCGGCCTGTTCCTGCGCCAGGGCTACCTGGACGCGACGACCGCCGAGCCGTTCGACGACTTCCTCTCCATCGGGATGGGCAAGGCCCCGCTCGTGATGATCTACGAGGCGCAGTTCCTGGAACGGGTCCGGGCCGCGGACGGCTCGATCACCCCGGACATGCGTCTTCTCTATCCCACCCCGACGATCTACGCCCGGCACACGGTCGTCCCGCTCACCGACGCCGGGAACGCGGTCGGGACGCTGCTCGCCACCGACCCCGAGCTGACCCGGCTGGCCGTCCGGCACGGGTTCCGGCCGAGCGACCCCGCCGCCGCCGGCGCGGAGCGCGAACAGCGTGCCTCGAGCGCGGCGACCGGCCCCGCCGAGCTCGTCGACGTCGTCGAGCCACCCAGTCAGGAGATCTCCGAACGCATGATCGACCGCATCGAGGCCCGGTACGAGGAGGGGGCCGGATGATCCAGCGGGGCCGGATCATCCGGCGGGCCGCAGCCGGGCTGGCCGCACTGCTCGTGGCCGGGACGATCGCCACCGCCTGCTCGGATGGCGGTGACGGCGGTGACCCACCGCCGGGACGTCCCGGCGGCGCCCCCGGGGCGCTGCGGGTGCTCGCGGGCTCGGAGCTGCGCGATCTCGAACCGCTGCTCGACGAGTTCAACGAGCAGACCGGCATCGAGGTCACGATGGAGTACACCGGAACCCTTGACGGCGTCGACCGGATCGCCGCGCGCGACCCGGCGGTCGACGCGGCCTGGTTCGCCTCCGACCGGTACCTGCGGCTGGCCCCCGAGGGCAGGAACGCGGTCATCGACCGCACGACGACGATGATGTCCCCGGTGGTCATCGGCGTGCGCCCCGAGCTGGCGCGCCGCTTCGGCTGGGTCGGGAACCAGTCCGTCACCTGGGCCGACGTCGCCGCCAGGGTCTCGTCGGGCGAGCTGACCTACGCGATGACGAACCCGTCGGCGTCGAACTCGGGCTTCTCCGCCCTCGTCGGCGTCGCCGCCGCGCTCGCCGGCACGTCCGACGCGCTGACCCTGGACGACATCCGCCCGGCGGAGCTCACCGCGTTCTTCGGCGGCCAGGTGCTCACCGCCGGCAGCTCCGCCTGGCTGACGGACGCCTTCGCGACCACCGGCGCACAGGCCGGGAGCCAGATCGGGGGAATGATCAACTACGAGTCGGAGCTGCTGACACTGAACGCCGGCCGGCTGCGCTCGACGCCGCTCACCCTCGTCTACCCACGGGACGGGATCATCACCGCCGACTACCCGCTGCAGCTGCTGCGCGGCGAGCGGCGCACCGAGTACGAGCGGCTGGCCGGCTGGCTGCGCACGCCGGAGATACAGCGGCGCATCACCGCGCTGACCCACCGCCGCCCCGTGACACCGGGAGTACGCGTCGACCCGGCCCCGTGGCCGGTGCGTGACCTTCCCGCCGAGCTGCCGTTCCCGGCGACCCGCGCCGTCGCCGACCACCTGCTGAGCTCCTACCTGGACGAGTACCGCCGCCCCAGCCACGCGATCTTCGTCCTGGACGTCTCACCGTCCATGGAGGGCGAACGACTGGCGCTGCTGCGCACCACCCTCAAGGGGCTCGCCGGGACGGACGACAGCCTCTCCGGGCGGTTCACCCGGTTCCGCGGCCGCGAACGCGTCACCCTGATCACGTTCAGCGGCGCCGTGCACGACACCCTCGAGTTCACCGTCGACGACCCCGAGCCGGGTTCGGCCGGCCTGACGGCGATCTCCGCCGCGGCCGACGGGCTGGCCCTGGGCTCCGGCACGGCGATCTACACCGCGATGACCTCGGCCTACTCCTACGCCGAGACCGCGGTGCGCCGCGAACCGGACTTCCTGACCTCGATCGTGCTGATGACCGACGGGGAGAACAACCAGGGGGTCGACGCGGACGCCTTCCGCTCCTCCTATACGGCCCTGCCCGGGGCGGCACGGGCGGTGCGGACGTTCACCGTGGTGTTCGGCGACGCCCGGGTCGAGGAGATGCGCGACATCGCGCAGTGGACCGGCGGCGAGATGTTCGACGCGCGGTCGTCGTCGCTGCCCGAGGCGTTCCGCGAGATCCGGGGGTACCAGTAGCGGCGCCCCGGGGGCGGCCCCGTACCGCGTCCACGCGGACTTCAGCGAAGGCCGGCTGATTGTTCCGGCCCGCCTGCGCTTCGGCGGGTGGTCGCCGACGGGATGTCGCCTGCGCCGATCCGGGCACGAGCAGCACGGCGTGCGCGGCGCTCAGCGTTCGACCCCGTCGGCCTTCTCGCGGTAGTCGGTCGGCACGGCGCGGGCCGCCGGGTGCGCCCGCCCGGCGGTGCCGGCGGCGAAGGCCCGGAGCAGGTTCGTCGTGACCTGGGTGGTGAAGGCCCGGGGCGCCGGGCCGTGGACGCCGGGACCGCAGACGTCGTTGAGGGCGCACACCCAGGCGCTGGTGCCGGCGTCGAAGACACCGGCACCGGAGGGCGCCGTGTAGTAGGTGACGTCGGCGAAGTCGGGATCGTCCCGGCAGGTCACCGGCGAGTGACCGAGCACCTCGATCTGGCCGGGGGTTGGCACCGATGCGTCGACCCGGTCGTACTCGGGCCCGATCATCCCGGGGATGCGGTCGCCGGCCGCGGTGCCGGTGCCGGCCAGGAGCCAGTGCCGGGGGTTCCACACCGTCATGTCCGCGTGGGCCGGATTGCACTGGTACATGCCGCCGGTCAGTGAGCTCTCCGGGTCGGCGTTCGGTGGGGAGGGCCAGTTGGCGGTGATCCGTGAGTTGTCGACCCCGTACAGCGGGTCCTCGGCGGCGATCTTGTATCCGGCCTGGGTCCGGTTCGGCCCGGTTGGCGACGCCGACAGGCGGATACGGCGGTACACCGCGTTCGCGCCGAGGAACGCGATGTTCACCCCGCGGTCGCGTGCCGCCGTCAGCGCCGCGCGCATCTCCCGGCTGTAGTACTCGTCATGACCCAGGGAGATCACCGCGCGGGCCCCGTCGAGCAGGTGCGGGTCGGCGTGCAGGTCGATGTCCGTCGCGTACCGGACGGGCAGGCCCAGCCGCTCGGCGAGCATCACCAGCGGCTGCTCGTTGCCGGTGAAGTCCGCGGCGCCGTCCCCGAAGTCGTAGGGCCGGTCGAAGGAGACCACCCTGGCACGGTCGGTGAACTGCCCGGACGGTCCGTGGTAGAGGCTGTAGCCTCCCCAGGCGTTGTAGGCCTGCCAGGTGGTGACCGCGTTGAGGATCACGATCCGGCCCGGCTGCGCCGGGCCGCGGACGGTCAGCGGGACGTAGGCCTGCCAGCCGTCGGCGTCGTCCAGTCGGATCAGGTAGTCGCCCGCCGGCCAGGACGACGTCGCGAACGTCGTCGTCGGCCGCCATGACGTGGCGATCGTGTTCGTTCCCGGTGCCGGGCCCGGCACCGGCTGCCGGACGCCCGGCAACGGGCCCCGATGCTCGACCAGCCGGCACCCGTGACCGTCGTACCAGCCGACCCGGAAGACCGACACCGTGAGCGTCTGCGCCGTGGTCGACGAGAACAGCCGCACCGGCTCGCCGGGCGCGACGCTGGTCCGGTCAGACCAGCCCTCGACCTGGTGGGCGGTTCCCAGCCGCGCGAGCCCGCAGTCTCCCGGCAGCTTCGCGTTCTCCGCGCGCACGTCCAGACCGCCACCGGCATCCGCACCGGATGGCCGGGCGGCTCCGCAGGCTGTGAACGCACCGCACAACCCCGCAACCGCCGCAGCGGCCGCGAACATCACCACACCGAGCCGCGGCCGGCGACGTCCCGGTCGGCAATCGACGACAGCCCGCACGGGCCAGATCTCACCAAGCGTGGCCGGCGGTCACCGACAGCGACACGCGTTCGCCAGGCCGTTCGTTCTTCTCCTCGACCAGGGAGAGCGGCTCGGGGCGGAAGCCGCGACGGACGCTGATCGCAGTCCCTGGCCGCGTGACCATCCGTTCGCCGCTGGTGTGCGAACCGGGGCTGGACCGGGCATCTCTGTCTGGTCCGGGGCGCCGACGGAAGCGCACAAGGAGCGACGGACGGGGGCAGCGATGGGATTCGGACCGCACGCCAGACATGGCCGGGCAGCGGAACTGCTCGTCTGCCTGCTCGCGCTGATCTCGTTCCTGATGGCAGGCACGTCGGGACAGGCCAGGGCGGCGTCCGGGGCGGTCGCGGCGGGATCGGTGGACGTTCCCGACATCGTGTCCCGGGTGGAGCCGTCGGTCGTCACGATCATCGCCGGGTCGGAGCTGGGCAGCGGCGTCGTCTACCGGCAGGACGGCATGATCGTCACCAACCAGCACGTCGTCGCGTCGGCCTCGAACGGGTCGGTGCAGGTGGCGTTCGCCGACGGCCGGCGGATGGCCGGGGACGTCCAGGCCGCGGACAAGATCAGCGACATCGCGGTGGTCCGGGTCGATCGGACCAGACTGCCGACGGCGACATTCCGCCAGCAGCTCCCGCGGGTCGGCGAGCTGGCCGTCGTCATCGGCAGCCCGCTGGGGCTGGAGAACAGCGTGACCGCCGGTATCATTTCGGGGCTCAACCGCATCCTGCCCACCTCCGGCGGTGGCGGGGGCAGCCCGGCGGTCGACCTGATCCAGACGGATGCCGCGATCTCCCCGGGCAACTCCGGCGGGGCGCTGTTGGACGGTCAGGGACGCGTGGTCGGCATCAGCGAGGCGTACGTGCCGCCGCAGAGCGGCGCCGTCTCCCTCGGATTCGCCATCCCGTCGGTGACGGTGGTCGACGCGGTCCGACAGCTCCTCGCTACCGGCAAGGTGCGGCACGCCTTCGTCGGCGTCCAGCTCACCACCCTCCAGCCCCAGATCGCCGCGGCCCTGGGGCTGGACGTCGACAGCGGGGCGCTTGTCCTGGACGTCACCGACAACAGCCCCGGGCAGAAGGCGGGGCTGCGTCCCGGGGACGTGATCCTGTCCTTCGACGGCAAACCGGTCTCCTCCGCGGAGGACTTCAGCGCGCGGCTGCGGGCGGTCGCCCCCGGGGACACGGTGGCCCTGGGGATCGACCGCGACGGGAACAACCGGCAGATCCAGGTCACGGTGACGGACCAGCCGACCTGAGCGTGCGCTGATCTCGCGGAGGTGGCCGCGGCATTTCCGCGAGCCGCCCAGCACCCGCCCGGACTCGGCGCCGCGTGGATGCCGCACGTGCCCCGACCGGGTCCGCTCACGGAGGAGGGCCGCTCGCCCAGAGGTGCCGGTCGCGACAGCGTGAGCTGGGCCGCCGCGCACCGTCGACGGGGGGCGCGACCTCGGCTCCCGCGTGGCCGCGGGTCAGGGTGCCGTCCCATACTGTTGCCTCCGGCGTGGCCGGCGGGCCCTCACCCCCCGCGCGCGTCGGGGGTCAGAAACGCGAAGAGACCACCAACCGGACACGGCTGGATCAACCACCTGTATCCGGTGGTGATCCTCCGGAAGGCGCCTGCCACGGTATTCCGTGGATCGGGCAGGATGTTCACAGACAGCGCCGCCCGGCGCGGGACGAGACTAGAGATGGTGACGACCTACCTGCTGGGCCTGGTATCCGCGGTGTGCTTCGGCATCTCCGCGGTGATCCAGCAGCGTGTCGCGTTCCACGCGCCGCCCGAGAACGTGCTGCGGCTGAGGCTGCTGCTCTGGCTGGTCCGCCGTCCGCTCTGGGACGTCGGCGTGTGCCTCTCGGCGATCGGCACGTTCGCGTCGGCGGCCGCGCTGGCCCGCTCGACGATCGCGTTCGTCGCCCCACTTCAGGTGTGCCAGCTGCTGTTCGCGCTGCCGCTGGCGGCCGTCTGGGCCCGAAGACGGGTCCCGCGGCGCGACTGGGCCGCCGCGGCCGCGACAGCACTCGGCCTGGGGACCTTCCTGCTCGCCGGGGATCCGCACCAGGGTGATGTCGACGCGGCGACGACCGTGGGCTGGATCCTCACCGGCGCGTCGGTGGGCGGCCTGGCCACGTGGGCGGTGCTCGGCACCCGCCGGCTGGACCCGGCCCGCCGCGCCACCCTGCTCGCCGGCGGGGCCGGCCTGCTCTCCGCGCTGCAGGGGGCCCTCGTCGGCGGGGTCGGCAGGCTCGTGGAGACGTCCGGGATCGGCGCACTGCCGACCTCGTGGCAGACGTACGCGGTGGTCGTGGTGGCGCTGACCAGCGGCCTGCTCCTGCAGAGCGCCTACGAGATGGCCCCGCTGCCCGCCTCGCTGCCGGCCGCGGTGAGCATGGAGCCCCTCGCCGGCGTCGCCATCGGCGTGTTCCTGCTCGGCGGGATGCTGCGGGTCGGGCCGCTCGCCGTCGCCGGGCAGATCGCCGGCCTGATGATCATGATCTTCGGGGTGCGGACGCTCGCGACCTCGCCGCTGGTGACCGGGCAGCTGTCCCGGCTGCGGGCCCGCCAGTCGCAGGGCCAGCTCTCCCGACTCGAGGACCTGCTCCACCGCGACCTGGAGACGCTGCGCACCGACCTGAGCCGGGGGCGCCGCGCCAGCACCGACCGCGCACAGCGCCGGCAGTGCCGCCGCCTGCACAACGACCTCGACCGCATCCACTGCGAGCTCGCGAAGCTGGTCGACGACCGCGACCGGCTCGACGCCCGCATCCACTCGCTGCACACCGCCAGCGCGAAAGCGGCCACGATCTCCGGGCGCGCGGCCGGCGAGAGCCTGACGGGAAAGGACTCGGCCGGCAAGAGTTCGGTTGACACGGACTCGCCCGGGAAGCGCTCGGCCGGCAAGAGCCCGGCAGGGAAGGGCTCGGGCGGCAGGGGCGCGGCCGGCGCCGGCAAGAAGGCGGCCGACCGGAGCGCGGCCCGCGGCCGGCGCGGGCCCGGCGGAACACACGAGGCCAACGGCCACTCCGGGCATCCTGGACTCGGGCAGCCAGGTCACCCTGGGCAGCCGGGGCTCGCCGGGCATGCCACCACGGGGCGGCCGGAGACCGGACCGCCCCGGGGGACGGCGCCGCGGCCCCGGCGTGCCCCCGGGATCGAGTCACACCCGCGGCGGGCGGCGACCGCCGCCCGCCTGCCCCGGGAGGGCCGGCCACTGGCGCGGGCCGCCGGCCCCGGCGGTGCGCAGGGTCAGCCGGGCGGCGCACCGGGCAACGGGACCGGCCCGAGCACGGGAAACGGCGCGAGCAGGGGAACCGGCCCGAAGGCGGGCACCGGCCCGCGTACGGGTGCTGGTGCCGGCCTGGGTGACGCGGCGGACGTCCTGACCGATCACGAGCTCACCGAGTCGCAGCGTGCCCTGGACGCGCGGGCTGATGCGCTCCTCTCCCAGGCCGAGCAGCTCTCACTGAAGGCCGACACGGTGCTGCGCTCCATGGTCCACTGATCACCAGACCCTCTGACCAGGCCTACCCTTGAGACACTGTGAGTCAGATCACTTAAACACGGCGTGATGCGGGGTCGCCATTCGCCGGGGCGTTAATTGTATGCTGCAGCCAATTGCCGACCACGTTAGCCGTCGCCGGTCGACGCCGGCGGTTCACGAGACACCGCGGCCACCGACGGCAGGGAGAGCTCCGCGAGCATGGACGAGACAGCGACCACAGACAGCAAGGCACCCGGCGGCAGGGCACCCATGATCGCCACCGCCCCGCACGACACCCCGATCGAACGTGAAGAGCAGGTCGCGCAGCTCGCGGATGATCTGGCTCGGCTGATGCGCGGGCTCACCCGCGCCCGGGCCCAGCTCCTCGCCAAGGCGCGTCACGACGTGGAGTGGGCGGCGCAGATCCTCATCTCGCACCTGGCCGCGGGCGGCCCGATGCGCCTCGGCGCCCTCGCGACCTCGGTCCAGTCCGACCCGTCGACCGTCAGCAGGCAGATCGCCGCGCTGGTGCGCACCGGCTACGTCGAGCGGCGCGCCGACCCCGACGACGGCCGGGCGGTGGTGCTGTATGTCACCGAGGCCGGCGAGCAGGTCTACCGGGATCATCTCCAGGTTCGCAACGAGCGCTACCAGGGCATGCTCGCCCGCTGGAGCAGCGAGGACCTCGTCACCTTCGCCACCATGCTGCGCCGGTTCGGTGACGACATGGAGGCCCACCAGCCCGCCTGGACGACGAAGCCGACCAGCGCACTGTCCGGAATGACAAGGACCCAGGACGCCCACGACGCACCCTCGGGCGACACCGGCACCGGTCCTTCGACAGAGGAGGACTGCCGATGACCACCGAGACCGTGGCGCCGACGCCCGCGGCACCGAGCGGAGGGCTCAGCCACCGGCAGATCATGACGATCGTGACCGCGCTGCTGCTCGGGACGTTCCTCGCCGCGCTCGACCAGACCGTGGTCGCGACGGCCATCCGACGCATCGGGGACGACCTGCACGGGCTGTCCGCGCAGGCCTGGGTGACGACCGCCTTCCTCATCACCTCCACTGTCACGACGCCGCTGTACGGGAAGCTGTCCGACATCTACGGCCGCAAGCCGTTGTTCATGCTCGCGATCTCGATCTTCATCGTCGGCTCGGTGCTGTGCGGGATCGCGTCCAACATGTACGTGCTCGCCGGGTTCCGAGCCCTGCAGGGCCTCGGCGCCGGCGGGCTCTTCGCGCTCGCAATGTCGATCATGGCGGACATCGTGTCGCCGCAGCAGCGTCCCAAGTACATGGCGTACTTCATGGCGACGTTCGCGACCTCCAGCGTGGCCGGTCCGGTCATCGGCGGCTTCCTGTCGGGCCGCGACAGCGTGCTCGGCCTCGCCGGCTGGCGGTGGATCTTCTGGGTGAACGTCCCGATCGGCCTGATCGCCCTGGTCGTCGTCAACAGGGTGCTGCGCCCGACCACCCAACGGGGGTCGACGAGGATCGACTGGTGGGGTACGGGCGCGATCGTGGCCGCGGTCGTCCCGCTGCTCCTGGTCGCCGAGCGCGGCCGCGAGTGGGGCTGGGTCTCGATCGCCTCGATCGCCTGCTACGTGATCGGCGTGGCCGGCCTGGCCGGCTTCGTGCTGGCCGAGCGGCGGATGGGCGACGACGCGCTGATCCCCCTGCGGCTGTTCCGCATCCACACGTTCTCGGTGAGCTCGGCGCTCTCGATCGTCGTCGGCATGGGTATGTTCGGCGGGCTGGCCGCGCTCCCGCTGTACCTGCAGATCGTCAAGGGCGCGTCGCCGACCAAGGCGGGCCTCCTGCTGCTCCCGCTCATGTTCGGGGTCATGGCCGCGTCGATGACGTCCGGACGGCTGACGGCGCGCAGCGGCCGGTACCGCCGCTACCCGATCATCGGATGCGTGGCGCTGCTCGTCGCACTCGGCCTGCTGTCGTTCGTCGGCGCCGACACCCCCCTGTGGCAGACCGACCTGTACATGCTGCTGTTCGGCGCCGGGCTCGGGCTGAACATGCAGACCCTCGTCCTGGCCATGCAGAACTGCGTCGCGCCACGCGACATCGGCGTCGCGACCGCCTCGGCGACCTTCTTCCGGCAGATGGGCGGCACGCTCGGGACGGCGATATTCCTCTCGATCCTCTTCGGTGCCGCACCGTCCAGGATCGCCGACGCCTACTCCGCGGCCGAGGGCACCCCGGAGTTCGCCGCGGCGGCCGCGGCGCACCCGGACCAGCTCCAGCAGGTCACCTCAAGTGGCTCGCTGGACGACACCGGTTTCCTCCAGTCCATCGAGAAGGCCATCGCCCACCCGTTCATGGTCGGTTTCTCCGACGCGATGGACGTGGTGTTCCTGGTCGGCGTCGGTGTCCTCGTGCTCGGTCTGGTGCTGGCGCTGCTGCTGCGCGAGGTCCCGCTGCGCACCATGTCCGGCCTCGAGGCCGCGAAGGCCGAAGCGGCGAAGACCGAGGCCGCCAGGCTGGCCGAGACACCTCGGCCGGCGGGGGCCGCGGGCACCACCGACTCGGCTGGCCTGGCGGAGTCGGCGGGTATGGCCGAATCGGTTGGTATCGCCGAGCCGGCGGGCATCGCCGACTCAGCTGACCTGGACGAATCAGACCTGGACGAATCGGCGGGCAGGGCCGAATCGGCCGACATGGACGGGTTGGCTGACATGGCCGAGTTGGCCGACGTGGCCGAGTTGGCCGACGTGGCCGAGCCAGCCGGCGTGGCCGGCCCGAGGCCCGCGGCCGGGGCACCTCAGGGCGAGACAGCCTCCTGATCGCGGCGTAACCTGCCCCGCCGCAGCCCCTCGGCGAAGGCGGTGGTGCTGAACCACTCCGGGAACGCCCGCACGAGTCGGGCGGGACCATGCAGGCGCACGTGCCCGTCCACCGTGAGCTCGCGGAAGGACGCGACCCCCACCAACCAACGGTGCATGTGCGCGGTCTCGGCCTCGAGGGTCAGATCGACGTCCCGGCCCGGGTCCTCCCGGCACACGGTCACGGTGCGCTCGTCGATGTCGAGCCACCCCTCGGCCGCTCCGGCGCCGGTGAGGACGAGATGCACGATGGTCCGTCGGTCGGGCAGCTCGCTCCCTACGGCGCACTGGTGCATGCGCCACATCAGGGTCAGGCCGTCGCAGTCTTCGTCGCTCGGGTCTCCGAACATCCACTCCGCAGCCCACTGGCCGAGTGCCCAGACCACGGACGTCAGCGCCGTTCCAGCCGGAGTCAGCGAGTACCGGACCTGCCGCCCCGGCACGGCCGCGGCGCGGTGCACCAGGCCACGCCGCTCGAGCGTCCGCAGCCGCTGCGCCAGCAGGGTCCGGCTCAGCCTCGGCAGGCCGCGGTGGATCTCGTTGAACCCGCTCGCGCCGACACTGAGCTCGCGGAGGACAAGCGGCGTCCATCGGTCTCCGACGACCTCGACGCCGACGGCGATCGGACAGTACTCGGCGTGGCGGGCCATACCCGGATGGTCGCACCGGGCGGGCGCCGGCGGTAGTACAGATCCCGTACCGGTCTGCGCCCCGGCCTGAGCCCACGGCCCCGCCCTGCGCCGTCCCACCCCGCCCTGCCCTGCCTGCCGGGACCGCGCCCGGACCGCGGATTCACGGACGGCGGACGGTACCAACACAGCACGGGCAGGACCAGTACGGGATCGGTACTCGTCGGTTGGATCGTGCGCGACGCATCCTCGTGGCCGACGACGTCGTGCCCACACGGCACCCCCGCGGGAGGAGCACCTTCATGGCCACCACACAGACCCCACCGGCCCGACCGGACCTGGCCGACATCACGACCCGGCAGCAACGGGTCTGGTCCAGCGGCAACTTCGCGATGGTCGCGTCCCGCATCGTGCTCACGAGTGAGCTGCTGGCCGACGCCGCCGACCTGCGGGCAGGCTGGCAGGTGCTGGACGTCGCCTGCGGCACCGGGAACGCGGCCATCGCGGCGGCCCGGTCCGGGACGCGGGCCGTCGGCATCGACTACGTCCCCGAGCTGCTCGCGGACGCGCGGGCGCGTGCCGGCGCCGAGGGTCTCGACGTCGAGTTCCGCGTCGGCGACGCCCAGGACCTGCCGGTCGACGACGACTCGTTCGACGCGGTCCTCAGTGCCTTCGGCGCGATGTTCGCTCCCGACCACGAGCGCACCGCCCACGAGATCGTGCGTGCCGCGCGCCCGGGCGGGACGGTGGCACTCGCGTCATGGCGACCAGACGGGTTCATCGGCGACATGTTCCGGGTCATCACCGCACGCGTCCCAGGCCCGCCCGGGGTGCCGTCCCCGCTGCTGTGGGGAACCGAGCCGCACCTCGCCGATCTCTTCGGCGGTGCGATCGCCGACGTCCGCTCGACCGAACGGATCTGCACCTTCCGGTTCTCGGCCGCGGAGGAGTTCGTGGAGTTCTTCCGACGCTGGTACGGGCCGACTCACGTGGCGTTCGAGTCGCTCGACCCGACGGAGCGGAGAAACCTCGCGGCCGATCTCACGGACCTCGCGCGACGTTGGGACCGGTACCGCGGCGATCAGGACGCGGTCGCGCTGCCGGCCACCTATCTCGAGACCGTGATCACTCTCCGTTAGACCCCGGAGCAACTCTCCACGCACGAGCAATGGAGGCACGGCGGGAATCAACCATGACCGCATCATTGTCAACCCGATAGATGATCGGACTCTGTTCACACCGCAAGATGACGCACCTACCCCCGAATCCGCGCACACTGAGGGCTGGCGCCGGTTCCCAGCCTGCCCGCGAGCCGGCGAACACCCGGACCGCGGGCACGGCGGGACGGCGGCCGGCAGGCGCAGGCAATACGAGGAGGCCAGGTGTCGCAGTCCCCGCTCTCAGGAGAAGCGAAGTCACAGCCCTCGCCGGGTGAACCGGTCGCCACTCTCCCCTCCGCACCCGACTCACGCCTCGCGCGGCAGCTCGCGTTCATCCTGGAAATCGACAAGCTCAAGTCGGTGCTGCGGCAAAGCGTGCTCGCCGACGGATCACGCCAGGAGAACGACGCCGAGCACTCCTGGCACCTGGCCATGATGGCCATCGTGCTCGGCGAGTACGCCGACGAGGAGGTGGACACCGGCCGCGTCCTGCGGATGCTGCTCGTCCACGACCTGGTCGAGATCTACGCGGGGGACACGTTTCTCTACGATCCCGCCGGGGCGGCCGAGCAGGAGGCGCGGGAGCGAGCGGCCGCCGACCAGCTGTTCCCCCGCCTGCCGCGGGATCAGGCCGTGCAGCTGCGCAGCCTGTGGGAGGAGTTCGAGGCCCGGCGCACCCCCGACGCGCGTTTCGCCCGCGCCCTGGACCGGGTCCAGCCGCTGATCCTGAACTACGCGACGGGCGGCGGGAGCTGGCAGACCCACGGCGTGCGGGCCGAGGACGTCCTGGCCCACCAGCGCGTGATCTCCGAGGGCTCGCACGCCCTGTGGGAGTACATCAGCCAGCTCGTGGGTGACGCCGTCCGCCGCGGCTACCTGGCGGCGTGAGCCGCGCCCCGATCGGGGCGCGGCGAGCCACCCGCACCGGCTTCCCCTGCTCGGCGGCTGACCTCAGCCGCCGGCCTGGACGCTCCTGGACGCGAGGTGGGCCAGGACGGCCTGGTTCGCGGCCCAGCCGTCCGGGAACTTCACCGGCTCCCCCAGGTGCACCGGGTCACTGGTCGGATGGGTGTCGAGCAGGTCCCGGATGCCGGCCCGGGCGACCACCACACACGCCTGCCGGTGCCGGGAGGCGAGGACGCACAGCCGGCCGGCCTCAAGGTGGAACGCGGTCGCGTCACGCCGCCCGGAAAGCGGGTGCAGCACCACGGTGACGTCGTACTCCCGCCCCTGCAGGCGGTTGGCCGTGTCGACAACGACCTGCCCCGGCCCGGCGCCGTCGGCGAGGTCACCGAGCGCCGCGCGGATGGCGACGACCTGGTCGCGATGGGCGGCTCCCACCGCGACCCGGTCGGGGGTGACGGCCCGTTCGTCGGTGCCCGATCGCGCGGTCGCCCCGCGTTCGACGAGCCGCCGGGCGACGTCGGCCACCGCGCTCACCGCTTCGGCGTCCGTGCGGACGGTGTGCCGGGCCGGCAGCTCGAGCAGCCCCCATCCGGTCGCGGCGGCGAGGTCGAGCACCTCGTCGGCGGGGCCGCGGGCGTGGCCCGGGATAGTCAGGGCGCGTTCGCCGGGGCCGGTGCCCGTCCGGAAGCCGACGAACGGGTAGAAGGCGTCCGCGACGACCGACTGGGCGGTGTGCGGCAGGCGCCAGGAGACGGGCAGGCGGTGCACGGGCAGGTCGGGGTTCGCCCGCTGGAGCACCGCCACCGCGCTCTGGGTGGGGTTCCAGACCAGGCCGTGCCAGCGGTCGTTCGCGACCGTCGAGAACGGGTCGAGCTGGCCCGGGTCACCGACGAACAGCGCCCGCTCGAAGCGGGAGGCGATGGCCAGCAGGGTGTCCGAGCGCATCTGGTACGCCTCGTCGATGATGGCCCACGGCCAGGTCCCCTCCCGGACGTACGCCCACTTCGCCGCGGTGGAGATCGTCACTTCGGGATCACCGAGACCGGCGATGTCGCTGGCGGTGACGATGTTCGGCAGGTTCGCGATGCGGGCCGAAGGCGCGTATCCCGCCCGGCCGAGCCGGCCGACCCGGGCGTGGGGAACCTCGTCGGCGAGCCGCGCGGCGAGCCGTTCCACCAGGTCGTCGACCTGCTCGTTGGTCTGCGCGACGATCATCAGCGGCTCGCCGGACCCGGCGATGACCGCGGCCGCCCGGACGACGAGGGTCGACTTCCCCGCGCCGGGCGGCGAGTCGACGATGACCCCGCGGCTGTGGCCGCGCCGCAGGTCGCCCAAAATCGCCTGGATGACCCGCTCGGCCTCCTCCGCCGCCGAAGCCGACGAGGTCACCGAGGCCGACGAGGTCACCGAAGCTGTGCTCACTCCCAGGCCTCCGCCGTGTCCTGCTCGCTCGGTTCGTAGGGCTGCGGCGGGCCGCCGTGCGTCCACGGGGTGTCCTCCGCCTCCGGCATGGTGGCGGAGCGGACGCCGTCCGCCAGCACGCTGCTGTAGCAGAGGCTTTCGCCGACCTCCGGGACGGAACCGGGGGCCGGCGCCGCCGACCGGCCCATCCCGTTCTGCGCCTCCAGGGTGACCAGGATGCCGGCGTCGCACGGCTCGAGGGCGGTGACGACGCACTCCTGCCGGCGGCGTCGGGTGGCGACGACCTTCATGCCGAGCGCCAGCCGGACCGGGTCCTCGGTGCGCAGCGTCACCAGCGGGCGGGTGACCAGCCGGCCCTTGCCGCGTCCGTTGGGCACCCTGCGATCACGGTCGACGGCGACGACCGAGCCGAGGAACGCCTCGCCGGTGACCCGGTGGTCGGCCATGACGAGCGGGTCGTCGAAAGCGCGTTCGGCGTCGTAGGAGGCCTGGGCCCGCTCCATCCGGTTCAGGCGGCGCGCGGCGGCGACCGCGCCGTCCCGCCGGGCCTGCGGCAGGCCCTCCTCGATCATGTAGGTGTGGAATCCGGTGTACCGGGAGCGGTCGATCTCCCACCGCCCCGGCACCGACGCGCCGCCGGGCAGCGCGCGGAGCCGGTCGAGGGCGCGCCACACGAGGTCCCAGGTCGGCCGGAGCTGGCTGTGCAGCGCCTCTTCCAGCCGCTTCACGGCGTCGGGCAGCTGGGACGGGTCCGTCACGGCGTCGTAGGCCGCGATCGCTGGGGCGAGCACCTCGTTGTCGAACCCGGGGTCGGTCGTCGGGCCGGCCGGTGGGCAGTGCCGAGGGTCCTCGGCCAGGCGGGCCGCGGCCGGGCCGCCGGCGCCCGCGGGCGGGTCGATCCAGCCCATGAGCGCGGCGAGGTTCGCGTCCTCCAGCGCGCTCTGCCCGGTCGCCCAGTGCAGGGAGAGCATCTCCGTGGCCGCCCGCATCAGGGACGAGCCGGGCACTTCGGCCCGCTCCGCGAAGAAGGTGAGCCACCGGCCGAGCAGCGGCACGCTCGGTTCCACGGCGTAGTCGCCGGTGGTCGTGCGGAACCGGGTGGAACGTCCGAAGAGCCGCACGAACGCGACCCCGGCCTGGTTCGGGACGATCAGCTGCGGCGCGTCGACGGTCCGTGGCCCGTTCGTGAGCTCCTCGATGTCAGCGGCGAAGCCGAGCACGTAGGGGAGGAAAATCTCGGCCAGGCGGGCGGCGAAGGTGAACCGCAGGTCGCGGTTGCGGGGCTGGGGCACGACGAGCAGCTCCGGGCGCTCGCGTTCGGTGCCCACCATGGCGGCCAGCGGCGCGTTCGCCTCACCGGCCATCGCCAGCGGCACGAGAATCAGCGGGCGCGCGGCGAGGTGCACGTGCCGGACGGTGGCGGTCGGCACCGCGGTTCCGGACGCCGCCGCCAGCGCACGGGCGTACGAGCTGATCGCCGTCATGGGGTCGGGCCGCGATCCCCCGCCGCGTGTTCGGTGGCGGGTCCCGCCGCGAGTCCCGCGGCGTACATCCGGGCTGTCGTGCGCAGCCGGTCGGCCGCCTCGGCCTGGTCCGCGGTGGGTGCACGGGTGCCGGCGGCGAGCTCGAGCACCTCGGCGACGGTCTCGACACCGCCCAGCTCCTCGCGCACGCTCGCGCCGAGCGCGGCGGTCCGGCCCGCGGCCTCGTGCCGGCATCGGAACGCCAGCTCGCACATGGAGAGGCAGTCCGGCGTGTACCGGGCGTCGAGACGGCTGAGCCCGGCGGCGAGCTCGGCCGCGGGGCGGGTCGGCCGGCCGTCGGGCCCCGGCGCGAGATCGAAGGTCAGGTCCGGCGGGAGCGCGGCGACCAGCGCGTCGACGGCGCTGAGCCGGGCGAGCTGATGGTCGAGGACGAGAAGTTGGCGCCGGACGTCGATCCTGGTCGCCATCGGGGCGTTCGAGAAGTCCCTGGGGCACACCAGGACCACGTCATGGGACACCGCGTCCGGCCGGCCGAGCAGCCGGCGCAGCGCCAGGACGTAGACCGCGGCCTGGATGGCGGCCGCCGCGACCTTCTCGCCCTCCGCCTGGCCGTCGATGACGGGAAAGGACTTGATCTCGACCACGTGGAACAGCCCGCCGGGACGGACGAGGACGAGGTCCGGTTCGAGGTGGACGTCCTGGCCGCCGACGGCGAGCCGCAGCAGCGGGTGGGTGATCAGGACAGGCCGGTCGGTACCGCCGGCCGTGCGCAGTGCGGCGACGGTGCGTTCGTGGCGCGCGGCCAGGGTCTCGTCGGGCTCGGCGTCGCCGGTGACGAGCAGCGGCTCGCCCGCCGCTGTTCCCCCGGACTCGATCCCCCCGGGCTCGATCCCGAGGCACTCATGGAACATGCGGAGCAGGTCGGCGCAGCCGTCGGCCTTGACCCGGGCCTCGAAGACGTTGCCGCGGACGATCGCGAAGCGCGACTGGCCGAAGGCGGCCGGGAAGCCCACCTGGCGGGCCAGGAGGTCCTTGTCGACGCCGGCGGCGTCGAGCACCCCGCGGCGCGCGCAACCCGGATTGCGGGTCAGCGCCGCGATGGTCCGCGCGTCGTGCCGCCTGGGCGGAGCGGAGCCGCGGATGCGGTCCAGGCGTGACTCGGTCCGGTCCTGCACTGACTCACCCGGATGCACTGACCCACCCTCATGACGGTCGTCGTCGCGGAGCAACCGCGGGCAACGATGCCTCCGGCGGGGGCATCCGTCCAGTCTTCTGCCGGCATGTCGGTCAATGGGTTTGACGGATTGGTCGGCCGGAGCCGCGGGGGGGGGGGGCCGCCCCCCCCCCCCCCCCCCCCCGGGCCCCCCCCCCCGGGGGGGGGGCCCCCCCCCCCCCCCCGCGCCGGGGAC
>NZ_JALKFY010000008.1:0-51559 GCF_023242985.1 Frankia sp. Mgl5
ACCGGACCGCGTGGCTACGGCCCTGACCTCGGGCAGCACCGGTGATGAACGCGACCTTGCCATCGAGCTTTCCCATCTGCGTCTCCCTGAGTCGTGGTGCGGTGGTGCGGGCGAGCCATGCCGTGCGGACCGGCGTAACTCGAGCTAACCGACGGTGATCGGCAGCGTCTCCCAGCCGCGCATCGTCGACGTCGACGAAAGCGCGGAGTTCTCCCAGTCGACGTTCCATCGCGGGAAGCGTTTCAGGATCTCCTCGAGCGCCACTCTGGCTTCAAGCCGGGCCAGCGCGGCTCCGAGGCAGTAATGGGTTCCGAGGCCGAAGGTCCGGAGGTGACCGGTTCTGCGGTGGACGTCGAACCGGTCAGGGTCCGACCAGCTGTTCTCGTCCCGGTTCGCCGAGGCGATGAGGAGCATCATCGCGCTGCCGGCAGACACCGTGCGGCCATGTAACTCGACGTCGGTCGTGACGTAGCGGGCGATCGCGTGACCGGTCGGCTCGAACCGCAGCGTCTCCTCGATCGCGTTCGGGATGAGCCGCGGATCGCCCACCAGCTGCGCGCGCTGGTCGGGGTACCGGGCCAGCAGCACGGTCAGCCAGCCGATCAGGCGGGCCGTCGTCTCGTTGCCGGCGCCGGCCAGGACGGTGATGTAGGTCAGGATCTCCTCACGGGTCAGCGTCCGCGTCTCGCCGGCCTCGTCCTCGAACTCGGCGCGCAGCAGCTCCGTCATCAGGTCGTCCGACGGATGCTCGGCCCGCCAGTCGATGTACTCCGCGAACAGGTCCGAGTCCATGAGCGCCTGCTGGGACACCTTCATCTGCTGCCCCGGCTCGGTGCGCAGCTTCGCGTCCGCGCGCTCGCGGATCGCCGGCTGGTCCGACTCCGGGATGCCGAGCAGCATCCCGATCACGCGCATCGGCACCTCGTTGGCGAACTCCGCCATGACGTCGAAGCTGTCGACGTCGACGAGTCTGTCGAGGCTGCGCCGGCAGAAGTCCCGGACCTGCGGCTCGAGCGAGGTGACCCGCCGCGGGGTGAAAACGCGCGCGAGAAGAGCGCGGTGGATGTCGTGAGCCGGCGGGTCCTCCATCAGCAACGTGCCCGGCGGAATTTCGACGTTCGCCTTGATGATTTCCAGGATCGGCCCGCGGGCCGACGAGAACGTCTTCCAGTCGGTCAGGCAGCGGTCGATGTCCTCGTGGCGGCTGAGGGCGTAAAAGTCGTGCTGGTCATTGTAGTAGAGCGGCGCCTCCGCGCGCAGCCGTTGGTAGACCGGGTAGGGGTCGCCGGCGATATCGCGGTCGAAGGGATCCCAGTAGACCGGACCGCTACGACTCATCTGGCGAGCCTCCTTCGATCGGTGCCGCGCCGCGGCCGGTCAGCCACGACCCGAAAACGAAATTTTAACGGTCGTTCTAACTTGATGGGACGCCGCTGTCAATACGCCCAGCTCACCGGGAGAAGAGCCCACGAAATCGCGACACGGATGGCGATCACCCGACTACTCGCCGGCAGGGTAGGTGAACCCGGGCGACTACCGCCGGTTCGCCGCCGATGACGGCGTCCGGCAGGACGGGGCGCTGCTGTTTCACTTCTCCGGACGCGGACCGCCGGGTCGCGGCGCCAACAGCCCAGGCCCATCGGCGGGATCCGGCTCGTAGCCTGGGCTCTGTGCATGTGCCCCGCGCCTTCGCCCTCACCGACCTCGACCAGGTCGCTGGCTGCGTTGCGGCCGCGGGAGCAGCCGACCTCGTCACCGTCAGCGGCACCCAGCCGGTGGCCACCCTCGTCCCGATCATCTGGGAGCGCACCCCGAACGGACCTGATGCGCCGCACGGACGGCTGCTGGGGCATCTCGCCCACGCGAACCCGCAGTGGCGGACCGCGTCCCCGGGCTGCGCAGCGCTGGCGATCGTGCACGGGCCGCAGGCGTACATCTCACCGTCCTGGTACGCCGCCAAGACCGAACACGGACGGGTCGTCCCGACCTGGAACTACACCGCGATCCACTTCAGCGGACCCGTCACGTTCCACCACGACCCCGAACAGCTCCGTGGCATCGTCACCCGACTCACCGACCGGCACGAACAGCACCGGGAACAGCCCTGGGCTGTGGACGACGCCCCGCCCGACTTCGTGGCCGGGCTGCTGCGGGGGATCGTCGGCTTCGAACTCGCCGTCGCGTCGGTGACGGCGAAGGAGAAACTCAGCCAGAACCGCTCCCCCGCCGACCATGCCGGGGTCATCGCGGGGCTGCGCGGGGAACCCGACACCGGGTCTGCCGCCATCGCCGATCTCATGCAACCCCGGCCACCTGGGCAGACCTGACACCCCGGGTTGGTCCCTGGCCTGCTCGCAAGCAGGGTTGACGGCATGTCGGACGCCGTACAGGAAGCGGCCGCGTTCCCGCTGGCCAGGTTGTCGAGCCCCTCGTGTCGCGGGAGCACCCCTTGGTTGTCGACCGGAGCACAACATTCCGTGTGATCGGGTCGGGCGTCGCTGCTGGTGGCAGTGAGGTGGTGCTCGGGTTCAGCCGGCCTGGTGTTGGTGCCGGCGGGCGATGTCTGGCCGGGGCGGTCCGGTTCGTTGACCGGTCAGGGCGGCGGCCTTGGTCTCCAGTTCGGCGATCTCGGCCTCGACCTGTTCCTCCTTGTCGACCAGACGCCCGTAGCTCATGGCCTTGTGCGAGGATCGGACGCCGGTGGTGCAGCCGTAGATCAGCAGGTGCACCATCAGCCACGGGGCGTAGGGCGGGTGGCCACGCTTCTCGGTGTAGTCCACGAAGACCGGCCTCAGGTCCAGCACCTCGTCGACCAGGTCCGCGACGAACCGGGCCAGGTGGTCCTCGGGCAGCCAGTCGTCCAGTACGGGCGGGTTGCCCCGGGTCGTGTCACTCCTCGCCGGAGAACCGCTCCCATGCGGACTGGCGCGTGATCCCGAGAGTTTCGCCGATCTTGATCCAGGTGACGCCGCGTCGGCGCAGTTCCCGTACCCACGAGCGCAGGTCGGCCTCGGCCTGGTCGATGTGCGCGGCGACGCGCGGAATGTGGCTCAGCATCTCCCCGTCTGTCATCGACTCCCAGAAGGGCACACGCGGTCCCGCGGGACTGGCGAGGCTCCCGTCGATGATCGACGTGGCGAGAGCCACGCACTCGTTGCAGATGTACACACCAGGACCAGCGACCAGCTTGTCGACCTTGGTGTTCGGCTTGCTACAGAAGGAACACTGAGCGAGTTCGATCAGGGTGTCAGGCGTTGCCACAGCGCACTCCTAAGGTGTCAGGGCGTCCCTGACACCTTAGGTTGTCAGGGGCACCCTGACAACTGGTGTGCGTGTCCATGAGGAAGCGCTGCGGGCTCTCGGGCTGCGCCCGGTGCGAGCCGAGGCAGTGACCAGCGACGTGGTCGCCGCTGGTCCGGTGGTTGCCCAGGATCCGCCCGATGGCCGGCGAGTCCCCGCAGGCCAAATCCATGGCACCGCCCGCCAGCGCCTGAAAAACCTCGGCCTCACCGTCAACGGGACCTTCGAGACCAGCACACGGGTCCCCGCAGGCCAGGTCATCAGAAGCAGGCCCGGCGCCGGCCGGCGCGTAGCGGTTGGCTCGACGGTTACGCTCACCGTCTCGTCCGGAGCGACCGCTCCTCGACCGAGACCCAGCGACGGTCAGTCATGGTCGTGGTGACACGAAAAGATCGTCCGTGTGAGTGTGGACCTGGAGCGGATCGCCGGGCTACTACGGCAGCGCAACGCCCTTGACGAGCAGATCGCCGCCGTCGTCGACCGGCCGATGACGGCCGGGCACCTCGGTGAGTGGATCGCGGCGCACATCTTCCACGTGGAGCTCGAGCAGTCGGCGGTGGCCGCCGCCATCGACGGCCGCTTCGCATCCGGCCCGCTGCGGGGACGAACCGTGAACTGTTCACCGGCCCCGCATCGGCGGCGGCGTCCTCGCGCGGCGGAACCCGCCCGTGGACCATCGCAGCGGTCTACCTGTTCGACGCGCAGCGGCTGCTCGACGAGCTCCGCGCCCGAGGCGTCAGGACGGGAACCGCGGCGAGCGTGCGCGCCGCGCACTGGGAGGCAGCCGAGGTCTTCCCCCGGGCGAACAGCGAGCTGCTGACGGTCGAGCCGGAACAAGCACGCCTGCTACGCCTGTTCGCGCCGCCGACGGACGGCCCTCGCTGACCATCGCAGGACTTGCCGCCTCACCGGCCCGGCCGGAGCGGCATCGCGGCTGACGTCTGCGGGCCGGTGTGCGGCACCAGCCAAGGTGAGTCGGCCTGTGCCCGTCCGGGCTCGGGCATCACGTTCGCCGCCCCGCTCGCGATGGCCTCGACCAGCCGGATCGCCTGAAGGACAGACAGATTCAGAACGATCTCGGTGCCGGCATCCGCCTGCAACCGCACCGATACGTCCGCCATCGTCACATGCCCTTCGTCGCGAATCTGATCGCCCCCTGTACCGAGGGGGTCATGACAACGCTACGTGGGAAGCCCACGATGACGTCGGGAAAGGTGGCCAGCGGCACTGAACGACCAGGCGCGTCCGGAGCCGCGGGCTCGATCCGGTCGCGATCATCCGCGAAGATGGAAGGCCGGCTGCCATCCGAGGCTGGGACTCCGCGCTCTGGAGGAAGGTGCATGACCGCGCCCCGTCGGCGCCGAGCCGCGACCGTCGAGAAGGCCACTCGTCTTCTCGACGCGACCGAGGAGATCATCCTCCGGGAGGGCTACGCGGCAGTCAGCTCCCGGAGCGTGGCCGCCCGCGTCGCCATCAACGCCCCTCTCGTGCACTACTACTTCCCGACGATCGACGACCTGTTCGTGGCGGTCCTGCGGCGGCGCGCGCAGCGCACGGTGGAGCAGATGGCCGTGGCGCTGGCATCCGCGGAGCCGTTGCGCGCCTGGTGGGAGCTCGTCTCGGATCCACGCGGAACAGCCCTGATCGTGGAGTTCGTGGCGGCGGCGAACCACCGTCCGGCGCTGCGGGCGGAAGTCGGCAAGGTGGCCCGCGAGCTCAGGCGGATGCAGATCGAGAAACTGGCCACGATTCTCGACGAGTACGGCCTCGACGCGGACGAGTACCCACCCGCGCTCGTCGCCGCCACGATCCAGGGCCTCGCGTTCGCGGTGGTGGCGGACAAGTCGACGGGCTACGACACGGCGCACGAGGAGGCCGCGGTCGCCATGACACGCCTGGTGACCCGCCTCGAGGAGAAGCGGGCACGTCGCCCGGGTAAGTAGCACAGGACGGACCGCCGAACGCGACTCTGGCCATCGGCCGCGCCGGCGCCGCCGAACGGGCGTACGTCCTGGCCGCGTAGCTGGCGTACCACGAACGACGTCCCCTCAGACGTCCCCTCAGACGTCCGCGACGAGCTCGGCGAACGGAGCTGGTCCGAGAATCTCCAGGCCGACCGCCTCCTGTCGCACCGCTTCGCCGCGCGTGAGGCACATAGCGACCTGCTGTCCCAGCTCGCCGGCGATCCAGGCCGTCGTCCAACTGACCGTGTCGGCCGACGCGGGTTGCACCCTCAGCCGGTGCGGGGAGGCGAGGGCGAGCTCGTACAGCGGCCGGCACGGCCGGATCGCCGGCCAGCCCGCCCCCTGTGCGGTTGTCACGGCCAACCGGGCGGCACGGATACCGCCCACATCGATGTCACCGAAGTACAGGACCGGCGAGGCCGGGGTGTCTCCCTTGTCAGCGAGCGCGGCGAGGCGTGTGCCCACCTGATTGCCGGAGCCGAAGATGATCCGCCCGTCGAATCCATCGGCCTCGGCCACCGTGCACAGCGATTCGAAGGTCGACCAGTTCTCCACTATCAGCCAGGTTCCGGCACCGAGCACCCGCTGCTGCACCGGCGGCCAGGTCGAACGACAACGCAGAAGCTCGAGGGTGAGACGGCCCGGGACGAACAACCGACCGGAACGCAGCTTCTCCAGCGCTTTGTCGTCGCCGAGGAGTCCCCATGAGCGTTCCCGCATCGGCACGACCGGGGCCTGGTCTGCTGCGGGAAGCCAGCGGTTCACGGCGTCGAGAAGGCCGCGTTCGGCGCTGCTGAGGCGCCGTTCGGAGTCGACGGTGGGCACCCAGTGCAGGAGATGGTGCCACGGTTTCGCCGTCATCCGGGGCGCTGCCACCGGCGGCGCGCTGCGCCGCACCCAGTGCGGAAGCTCGGGAAGGGTACGACGGTCCCACCCAGCCTTCGTCTTCGGGCATTCGACGAGCCCGGCGGCTACGAGCTCCTCGATCGCCCCGGCGACCCGGGCGCGCCAGTCCGGGCTGCCCGGCCCGGAATGATCGATGGCAGTGGCCGCCCTGATCAGCGCATCTGCCTGAACACGCACGCCCGGAGCATCCTGGACGACAGACTCCATCGCGGCGGCCAGCGAGCTCAGGCCCGATCCGCTCACGGCGAGGGTTCGCTCGTCGTCCGCTGCCGTACCAGGCGGATGCCGTCAATCTCCTCGGTTCGAGATGGGCGGTCGGCTTCGTCCAGGGTCACGTACGTTCCCGGGCCGGTTCGCGACCGACGTTTGGAGCAGGCGAGGACGGCGTCGAAGGCGCGAATGGCCGGGAGGTCGCCAATCCCGGTGAAGAACAGCAGCTGCACCCCGGACGCAGCCGCGACCGTGCGCTGCAGCTGGAGGAACGGCACGTAGTTCGCCTTGCCGAGCGGGTTGTCCAGCGGGACGAGTCCGCCGGCGACACCGCCCTCGACCCGGCCGCCTCGGTTCTCCGCCCGCAGTTTCACCATGACGCAGAACAGCACCAGGCAGGCGGTCAGGTTCTCGCCGCCGGACCACTTGTTCATCTCGGTCACGTCGACCTTCTGCGTCGGCTGCGCCGGGTCGGGCTTGAGGATGCGGGCCCGGAACCCCGAGCCGCCGACGGCCGCCTCGGTCGCCCGCCACACCAGGTCCACCGGTTCCATGTCGAGGGACGCACCGGGCGCCACCAGCTGGTCGACGAGGTCGGAGACCCGGACCCGCGCCTGCTCCTGGCTCGGCCGCTCCCCGCGCGGTCGGACCTGCACGAACTCGTGACCACCCCAGGGACCGATGTTCTCGGGCAGCCGGGACAGCCGGGTGAACCGGGCGAGGTCCGCCAGCGCCGCGTCGACGAGATCGATAAGCCGGGTGACGATGTTCTCCTGCGACTGGTCGAGATGCTCGAGGTGCTGGTCGATACGGGCCCGGCGCTGGTCGAGTTCGGCGCTCAGCGCACCGGCCCGGCCGGCGACTCCTTCCACGGGCTGGTCGAGGAACATCTTCCGGAGCCGCCGGGTGGCTTCGGTGTCGCCGGTGGTCAGCGCGAACCGTTCGTCCGCGGCCCAGCGGCGCAGGGCCTCGAACGCGCGGCCTCGTGCGTCGACGGCTTCGGTGTGGCGGGCCACCGTACGCCGAGCCCGGTCGAGGATCCGTGTGGTGGACTCGTCCAGCGCGGCCGGATCGGTGGACACCGTGGTCGCGGTGACGGCGACGTCGGCCCACTGGTCGAACCGGTCGGCGCGCAGCCGCAGTTGCACAGCCCGTGCCGCCAACGCGTCATGGTGCTTCTCCAGGGCTTCCAGCCGCTGCTCCACCCGACGGAGATCATCCTGGATCCTGGCCGCGGCGCGGTCCTCCTCCGCCGCGGCGACCTCCGCGTCGGCGCGGTTCACCGGTTCGTGCGGGAGCTCGGCATGCCGCGGCCGGTCCACCGGCCGGCGCTCCCGCACGGCATGGCCGGCGTCGTCGAGGTCGGCTTTGGCCAGGGCGTGACGGGTGGCTGCCTGGTCCGCGGCCTGGGCGGCTTCGTCTCGGTAGCGGGACCGTAGGGCCGGGTCGGCGGCGCCAGGCGCCCCGGCCAGTTCCCGGGCCCGTTCCTGTACCTCCACGGCATACTCGCCCCACGCCCCACCTGCCTGGGCGGCGATGTCGACCAGGTCGTCGAGTCGGCGGACCAGCTCGGGTTCGTCGAACGCCTCCCGGGCCAGCCGGTGTGCCTGCTCCCGGGCTCGGCGCGCCCCGTCCAGGCCGCCTTCCGGCACTTCGCCCCGGTGCTCTCCGTGCACGGTGAGCGATCCCCGCTCGAGGGTGAGATCGCCGCTCCTGGTGCTGAGACGGGCCCGGGTGTCGCTCAGGTCGAGCTGCTCCCGGCGGGTCGCGTGAGCCTCGTTGTGGGCCCGCTCCCGCGCGGCAACCGCCTTCGCGCGCAGGGCGGGGATCTCCTCCAGCCGTGCCCGCACAGGCGGGAGAGCCGCCAGGTCCTCGGCGAGGTCGTTGAGCCGGTCCAGTCGCCCCTGTGCTCCGGTGACCGCGCCACGCAGCTCCTCGCGCCTCGCGGCGAGCTCGCGCTGGACCACCTGGCCCTCGCGGTGGGCGTCGGCCGCCGCCGTCTGCGCGTCTTCGGCCTGTTCGAGGACCGCGGCGGTGTGGCTTGCCCGCTCCCGCACCGCCGCGGCACCGCCGCGCGTCGCGACGTCGGCCGCGAGCGTGCGCAGATCCGCGGTGAGGCGGGAGAGCTCGTCCAGATCGGTACGCAGCCGACCGCTCTCCTGGTCATGCTCGCTCAGCCTGCCACGACGAGCCTCGAGCTCGACGGCCCCGGCCGCGTGGTCGTAGCGGGCGGCGACCGGCCCGACCACGACCAGGCCGTCGCGAACGACGGGCGTCTCACCGAAGACCGTCACCGGCGCGAGGACGACCGGGTCGTCGAGAACGAGCTCGGCGGCGAGTTGGGCGGCGGCCGCGAGGTCACCGTAGACGACGGCACCGTCGCAGATCTCCGGCCGTTCCTGGACGAGCGCCGCCGCCGCGGTCAGCGGCAGGTGCTCCGCCAGGTAGACCCAACCGGGAACGGCGGGGATCCCGGCATCGTCCAGCACCCCGAGCACCTGCCGGAGCGCGGGGCGAGGCGGCAGCAGGGAGGTCTCCTCCAGGCCGGCCACAGCGAGCCGCAGGCTGCTCGCGTCGACTCCGCGTTCCAGCAGCCTCGTCTGCGAGGTCGCGATCGCCTCCTCGCCCAGCGCGAGGACACGCCCCGCGTCGGCGAGCAGATCGAGGTCGGAAGTCTGCGCCAGCCGGGCCGCGGCACCGGACCTGTTCAGCTGGGCGGCCCGCTCCTCGAGCCCGTGCAGAGTCGTCGCTGCCGTGTCCGCCGCGTGCTGTGCGTCCCGGTGTCGCCCGCGGGCCGCGTCGTAGGCGGTGGCGGTGCCGCGCACCGCCCTGTCCGCCCCGTCCAGCTCCACGACACAGGCGTCGAGGTCGGCGCGCAGCGACTCCAGGACGGTCTCCGCCTCGGCGACGGCCATCTCCACCGGGACTCCGTCGACGAGCAGACCCGCGCCGACGGCCCGTGTTCTCTTCCGCTCCAGCTCGTCGGCGCGCTGGGCGAGCTGATCAGCTTCCGCGGTCAGCCCGCCCATCTCGTCGGCCGCCTGATCCCGCCGGTCCTCTGCCGCCTCGGCACGAGTCCCGGTCTCGTCGATCCGGCGGCTGAGATGTTCGATCTCCACGGCGACGGCTCGCAGCTCCGCGTCGAGCGCGGCGGCGAGGTCCGCGTCGGCCCGGTCCGCCTGGACAAGCAGCGGGGCGGCCTGCGTCCGCGCCGCGTCGATCGCCCGGCGGTGGGCGTTGACATCGATCCTCGCGCGGTTGACGGCCTGCAGGGCAAGCACGGCCTCCCAGGCCCGCTCAGTGGTCCGCGCCGCGGCGAGCGCCTCGCGCGCGGCCTCCTCCTCGATCGTGGCGTCGGCGAACCAGTACCCGGCGGCCAGGCGCATCAGCTCGTCACGGCGGCGGCGGGCACCGTCAGCCTGGCGTTGCGTCTCCAGCCGCTGCTCATCGACGTCGCGGCGCTCCTGCGCCGCCTGCTCGGCACCCGCCTCCGCCGTGTGCGCCGCGTCGAGGAGGCCGAGCCGGAAGGCCGCCGCCGCGCGGGCCGTCTCGGCGCGCTCCCGGGAGGCACCCCCCACGTCCTCGTGCGCGGTGGCCAACGTGGCGAGCCGGGGCTGCGCGTCGACGCAGAACTCCTGCTCCGTCCGGTACCTGGGGCGCAGCGCGAGCTCGGTCGCCACCTGACGGAGCAGGTCGCGGACGCTCGCGGCCCGCCCCGCGTCTGCGACGAAGCCGAGCAGGTAGCGGGCGAAGTCGTTCTCGCTGCGGATGTTCGCGAAGAGAGCGTCGATCCCGCCCTCGGTCGCGTTGATCGTGACGAAGTACCGGTACAGACCCGCGTCGAAGCCGCGGTCGTCCAGCAGGCGGTGCCACGGGTCGATCTGGTCCACGGCCGCGGCGTCCGCTCCCGCCACCGCCCGGCTCTTGATCCACGCGTGGAAGCCGGCGAGATCCACCTCGCCCCGGGTGCGGTGCGTCAGCGGCAGATCCTCGAACATCGTGCCCTCGACCGCCGGATCCGGGCGCATCGTCCAGAACAGCTTCCTGAGCTTCTGCGCACCCGCGCCGTTGTGGTCAACCGGCCGCCGCCTGTTCGGCCACTCCCACACCGCTCCGGTCAGCAGCAGGGCTCCGTCCGGTGCCTCCCATTCGGCGACGACGTGGGAGGTGTCGTCGGTGAGCACGAGGTCCTCGAGCGTTCTCGTGACGTCGTCGCGGCGGCGCTTCTTGCGCGCCGCGAGGAAGTCGCGGCGAGCGGGAAGGATGTGCGCGGCCAGCAGCGACATGATCGTCGTCTTGCCGGAGCCGTTGCGCATCCAGATGAGGGTGTCGGCCGGGTTCCCGTCCACGTCGACGGTGTCCAGGGTCAGCGCGGCGAACCGGTTCTCCCGCACGCCGACGGTGTCCAGGTGCAGACGGCGAAGCTTGTACATCACGCCCCTCCAGGATCCGCGGCCAGACCGTCGAGATCGGGCGGCGAGGTGCCCTCGCGCTCGGCGATCCGGGCCTCGGCGAGGACCGTGAAGGCGATGTGGTCGACAACGTCGGAGACGCCGAGCCGGAACCGGTCGGTGAGCTGGTAGGCGGATTCGCCGTCCCCGGCGATGGCGGCGATCGGCCGTGCCCGCCCCTGCTCGGCCAGCCAGCCGAGATAGGTGCGGGTATGCCACAGCTGGCACTCCCGCTTCAGCCGACCGCGTTCCCCGGGCAGCACCGGTGGCAGCTCCAGCCATGCCCTGGCCGCGAGCGCCGCGCCGCGATCGAGGTCGTCCTCGCTGGTCAGGTTCTTCACCCGCTCGGCCGCACGGGTGATGAACGCCATCAGCTCCCGTGGTCGCACCGCTGGCGTGGACGCCTCGACGAGGTCGCTGCCCGTCGGGTAGGCGTACGCGGCGGTGGCGAGCAGGACCAGCCCGGCGAGCAGCCGGTCGGTCGACCGGGACGCGGCGCGGACCGACGGGAGGTCATCGGCCCGAACGGCGAACGGACCGTCCAGCCCTCCTGACACCGTGAGGCCCTGCGGGGTGGCGCCGAGGATCTCCACACCGAGGCCCTCGGCGAAGGTCCGCACCACCTCGTGGAACGGGGCATCGGTACGCCAGCGGGTCAGCAGCCGTTCGTAGTCCGGATGTTTGCTCCCCGGCCGTGCGGTGTGGTCGAGCGCGAGCGCGAGCAGGCGACCTGCCTGGTAGGCGTCGTCAGCCTTCATGGCAACCTCTCCCCCGACGCCACGACCGCGCCGCCCGCTGTCCCCTCGGCCTCCCGGATGGCCAGATCGGAGGCCCGCCCCACCAGCAGATCGTCACCGCACCATCGGCCGCCGACGAGCGGGGTGCGGTCGGCCTCCGCGGCCAGCCCTTCCAGCGCGGCGGCCAGCCCGGTCGACGCCGAGCCGGGGTCGTCCTCGCCGAAGCCCCCACCAGCGACGAACCGGCCCGCCGCCGCGAGGTGGATGACGTCGTCGAGCAGGCAGACGTCCGCCACGTCCTCCGCGTGGTGGGCACCGAGCGCGGCGAGCTCGGACAGTCGGTGCGGTGCGCCGCGGCACTCGCGGAACACCGCGCTCGCCGCCGCCTCGACATCCGCCGGCAGACCCCGTTCCTCCGGCTCGTCGAGATCACCCGGATCGTCCCAGGCGGGCTTCGACTGCTCGTAGATCGCCGGTGGGCGCAGCAGCACCGCGGCCAGTGTGTCGAGGGTCCACACCGGTGGGCAGCGCGCGCAGAGCCGCCCCACGAAATCCGTCGCGGCGGTACTCGCCCGCTCCTCGTCCGCCACCAGATAAGGCATGAGCACGTCTTCGCCCAGGTCGGACAGCCAGGCTGGACGTTGCCGACGCGAAACGCTGCGCCTCCTGCGCCGCCAGGTAGACGGGGATCGCACCGACGATGAGCCGCTCGAGCCGGGTGTGGACCTCCTGGCTGCGCCGCACCTCCGCGAGGACGGCGCGGCACGCGTCGCGCTCGGTGCCGCTGCCGCGCTCGATCCCGCGCTCGGCGAGGTCGAGGATGTGCCGGTCGAGGCCGAGCTGCTCGGTGACGTGCTGGTGGGCCCCTCTGAGCTGCGCCGGGACGTCCCCGTTCCAGTCGACGCCGCGCAGGTCACGCCGGGTCTCGTCGAGCCGGTCACGCAGCGAGGCGGCCAGTCCTTCGGCGGTACGCCGCGCGTCGACCGCGGAGCGCCGCGCCCGCTCGAACTCGCCCGCCTCCATCTGCCGGCGCAGGATCAGCCTTGCCGCCGCCTCCCGGTCCGCCAGGTCGACGTCGAGTGCCTGCAGGTAGAGCATCACCGCCTCGTCAGTGGCGGACAGTTGCGGTGAGTCACCGGCGTCGAGGAGGCGTAACAACCGGAAGCTGTAGGTGCGGGTACCGGAGCGCTCGTCATCGGAGTCCGCCAGTTCGCCCCACCGGGCCCGCAGCGGACGACCGTCGTTGAGCAGGTTCGCCAGCGTCAGCTTCGCCACCTGGGCCCAGGGCCGGTCCGGGTCGTCCGGGGAGAGCCGGCGGGCCAGCCCGGCCAGGTGGGCGACCAGCTCGTCGGGGGTGACGGTGCCCTCCATGCTGGCCTGGTGTGCCACCACGTAGTCGATGGCGCGCAGCGCGAGCTGGACGAGGTCGTAGCGAACGTGGTTGAAGTCGGCCTTGGTGGCCGAACGGATCTCCAGCCGGTGCAGCGGCTCGGTCAGCCGGGCGACCTGCCACCGCCGGTAGAGCTCGTCATCCGCCACTGGCTTCTCCCTCTACCCGAGCCATGGGACGCGCGTCGGTCCTCTTCCGTAGACGATGATGACGCCCCCCTCCGACAACGTGGTCGACAAACTCCGTTACCACAGGTCCGGAGGCGGCTCGCGCCCACACCACACGCCCCGCACGCCCCACACGGCCACGGCGGGCGCCAGACCGTGGCCGCAGGAGTAGCCGCCGCGACAGGAAGAGTCACTGCTGCTCCAGGTCCACCACTCCGCAGCTCGCCGTCCTGGAACGACTGCGCCGGATCATCGCCGCCGAGCAGGCGGCGGCGCACGGTGATCATCGTGTTCCGCGGAACACCACGCCCGTCTCGCGGGACGCGGCACCGGGCGGTCTGCCTGCCACCGTGACGGAGCCGCTCTGGGAGCTGCAGGTCATCGGCCTGTCCGCGACAGTGGGGAACCCGGCCGAGCTGCTGCGCTGGCTGTAGGGCTCGGGCGCGCGCCGGCGCCCGGCCCACGTCATAGCACCGGATCTGCCGACCGCCTCGTCCCGGCGGCCTTCGCCGGCGACGACTCCCGCGCCCTCCGCGGCCCTCAGACCCTCTGCGGCCCTCTGGCCGGTTACGGTGGCCGGGCCGGTCGCGGCGCCGCCGGGTGAGGTCGAGCTGGACTACGTCGGATCGGTGACGAACGCGGCGAAGGTGCTGGCCGGCCTGAAGTTCAACACCGCGCTACCTCCGCGTCTGGCCGAAGCGACTCTCGCCACCCGTCTCGCCGACCTCCCCGCCGCCACCACCGTCCTGCGCGAACCCGTCCGCTTCACGACCCTGGAAACCTGACCGCTCGTCCGAATGCCCGCTCCCGCAGCGGGCTCGCGCACAGCAGCGCCCAGGCCGCCAGGGACGAGGCGTCCTTAATGACTCCTCCAGCAAGCATGTCGCCCCACTCACGGTGGCTGAATCGACGTGTCACGAGATCCTGCTCCTCCACGGAGAGCTCGCGCTGTCCGTGGGAGAGCTCGGTCGCCAGCCAGACCTGACACGCCTGGTCGGCGTAGCCGTAGGCGGTGAAGATCTGACCCAGATGGTCGAGCCGGCCGGCCCGGAGCCCGGTCTCCTCCCGTAGTTCGGCCTCGGCCAGGTCCGCGGGCCCGACTTCCGGCCGATCCTCCCAGGACCCCTGCGGGAACTCCCAGTAGCGGCCGTCGACCGGGTGGCGAAACTGCTCGACCAGCCACACGCCATTGGTATCGACGGGGATGATCAGGGCGAAGTCCGGCTTCTCGACCACACCGAAAAGGCCGGGGCTGCCATCCGCCCGGACGAGGACATCCTCCCGGACCCGCATCCACGGGTTCTCGTAGGCGATGCGGGTGTCGCGAACGACGAAACCTCCGTCGCCAGCTGGCACGGTCTCCTCGCTTCGGTGCGGATGGCTACCCGGCAGGCCGACGAGTTCGGCGCCGCGTTCCCAGGGTAGGGCGGGTAGGGTCGCGGATCGCGGGCCTGGCGGGCGGTAAGCGGCCGCTTCCGCCGCCTGACGCAACTCCCGCCCTGGCCTGGGGCCTCAGCCCCGCCACCAGCCTCGCGGACGTCCCCCCACCACCACGGTCCTGCGTGAACCGCCACCAACCTCGAAACCTCACTCGAACGCCGACAAGTCACGTGGTTGCCGATCGTAAGCGCGAGCAAGGTGACGATGATCGGCTCGGCCGCGGTCAGCGATGAGCTCCTTGCGCAGGGCGCCTCGGGGCAGGACGACAGGGGGCGGGGCGTGCTGGCAGCGCTGACCGAGGCCGACCCCAGGAGCGTGGGCGGGTACCGGCTGGACGGGCGGCTCGGCTCAGGCGGCATGGGCGTCGTCTATCTCGCATTCGGCGCGGACGACCAGCCGGCAGCATTGAAAATCATCCGACCCGATCTGGCCGCCCACCAGGAGTTCCACGCACGGTTCCGCCGGGAGGTGGCCGCGGCGCGGCGGGTACGGAGCGGTTTCGTCGCCGAGGTGCGGGCCGCCGATGTCGACGCGGAGCCGCCGTGGATGGCCACCGAATACGTGGACGGCGTCACCCTGGCCAGGGCCGTGGCGGAGGAAGGCCACCTCGACGGACGCCGGGCGGTCAGCCTCGCCGCGGGCCTGGCGAGCGCGCTCGTCGCCGTGCACCAGGTGGGGCTCGTACACCGTGACCTCAAACCCGCGAACATTCTGCTCGGACGGGATGGTCCGAAGGTCGTCGACTTCGGTATCGCCCGCGCCCTCGACGAGACAGCACTGACCGACACCGGGAACGTCATCGGAACGGCCGCCTGGATGGCGCCCGAACAGCTCCTCGGCGAGCGTGCCGGGCCAGCGGCGGATGTGTTCGCATGGGCCCTCTGTGTGGCCTTCGCGGCGACCGGGCGCCAGCCGTTCACCGGCTCGCCGGTGAACACACCGGTTGCGTCCGCGCTGCGTAGGTTGAACGCCGAGCCCGACCTCGACGGCGTGCCGGAAGATCTGCGGCCATTGCTGCGACGTGCCCTGGCCAAGGTCCCCGACCAGCGGCCGAGCGCGATCGAGCTGGTCGCCGAGATCCTGGAACGGGACGCCTCCGGCCTGGCGTCCGACCTGGCGGACACTGAGGCGGCCGTCCGCGGGCTTGGCGGCGAATGGGCGCGCCCGCCGGTGACGTCGGTACCGCTGGTCCCGGCGCCCCGTACGCCGGACCCGCTTTCGGACCCGGATCCCGCGCCGGACGAGGCGTCACCGCAGCTACCCGACCCGCCATCACCGCAGCCAGGCCCGCCATCACGACTGAGAGACCTCCCCGTTCGCTGGGTGACGTGGCTCATCACCTCGATCGGCCGCCGCCCGCCGCGCGCGCTGGTGGCGGTGGCGGTGGCGCTCCTCGTCATGGGCGCGGGCCTGGCGATGCTGATCACCGCGGGCCGTCCCTCCGGGAACAGTCCGCTCGCGGGCGGCGCCGCCACCCTCCGCCCCGGATCCGATTCCCGGTCGTCCGCTCCGCCCGCCGACCCGACCGGACCGGCCCCCACCGCCACAGCGACCTCGGCCCTGCCGAACGCGGATCCTTCCGGGTCACCGGCGGCGGGCGACAGCACCCCGGACGGAGCTGCCGGCGCACCGGATCCCGGGCAGCTGCCGCAGCGCCCCGGAACCGCCGGCCCCACAGCCGCGCCCACGGCCGGCGCGCCACCGAACCCGACGCCGACACCGAATCCACAGGCGCCGAACCCACAGGCACCAGCCGCACCGGCACCAGCCCCGCCGGTGCCGTCCACCACCCGCCCGCCGCCCGACCCGGACGGCGGGACGACCAGCCAGCTCGTCCTGCACGGCGCCGGTGGCACTGCCGGCTGGGTCTGGTTCAACAGTGGAACCGCCAACCTGGAGAAGGGTCGGAACTCCTTCACGGTCAAGGACGTCGCCTGCGGCGATGCCTGGAGCATCTACGTCCAGTACGCCTACCAGGATTCGCAGGGGAACCCGCGTGAGGGCAGCAAATATCTTTCCGGGGACTGCGACCCGGTCGAGTGGTCGGGTTCCATCGCCGGCGCCCAGTCGGAGATCCTCTCCTTCCGGTGGCGGGGCTGCAAATGGGACACCAACCACCAGAGCGCCGACACCTGCGAGCCGTGGATCACCTCGACCCTGCGCTGAGGACCCGAGGCCACCGAGACCGGCGCCCCCACCGTCATGTGCGAGCCCGCGCGCTTCGCCACCCGGAGAATCTGACCAACGCGGCGCCCTACTACCGGGCGCCACCAGTTCGGCCCCGTCCGGCCGCGACGAGCACGGCACGGCAGGCGGCGACCCCCGCCACCGCGTCACCGACCACCGGGACCGGGACCGGAACCGGCGCTGGCGCTGGCGCTGGCGCTGGCGCCGAGCCGGTCGGCGGGGCCGGGGTGTGCAGGCCCGACCAGATGTTCAGCCAGGCCGACCACCACCGGGCCGGATCAGCCGCCCGGTGCGCCCGGTAGGCGGCCGCGACCATCGCTCCCACCCCGGCACGCCTCAGCACAGCGCGCACACCGTCGGTCTGACCCGGCGTCAGGGCGTACGACGCGCGCAGCCCCCGGGCCGTCAGCGCGTCCGCGAGCGGCCGCAGATCGTCCGGCACCGTCCGTCCCCGCCTCGACGTGGCCGCCGGCCAGCGCGGCCGCCGCGTTCTCCCCCCGGGAGAGCGCGAGGTGGAACCCTGGGGGGGTCGCCGGTCCTGGTGACCGGGGTGCCCGGTCCTCATTATTCGAAGCCGGTGCCGGCCCTGGTGCCGGCGCTGGCGCTGGGCGGACCAGGCGGTACCGGTTCCGACCGGCGGCCGCCACCGAGCTCGGTGACCAGGACGCCGGCCGATTCCAGGGCGCGCACCGCGCGCCGGGCGGTGGACACCGACACCTCGGCGCGCGCGGCCAGCGTGGGCATCGACGGGAACGCTCCCGACCAGTCCGCCGCGTCGAGGTAGTAGGCGATCGCGAGCAGGACTGAGCGCAGGACACGCACGGACACGAGCCGGCCGCCGACGGCGGTCGGGGCGAGCGTGAGCGCGCGAACGTGGGAGTACATCGCGGAGACGGCAGAGCGTTGTGGAATGCTGGATGGCACGGTTCGGGCTCCTGGGTTGACAGGGTTCGGATCGAGGCCCCGTTCCGGTGCTGCTAACACCGGGCGGGGCCGCCCCACTGGGAGGGATAACCCACAGTAGCGGGTTAAATCAGCTGTACCCACCAGGCTTTTGCTGTGACCACAACTAAGCCACGTCCCCGTGTGGACGACGCACGACATCGCCGCGTGGCTCGGCGTGGGAGCGGAGCAGGGACGCCGGATCGTGAGCCACCCCGACCCCCCCGAACCGCCTTCCACGAATCAGTCATTTTTATTTATAAATTTGCATCTCCGAACAGGATCTGGCTCGTCAGATCATCGAGGTCAAGTAGCTGCACATAGCCACCGAGGCCGCCACGACCATCGATTAACACAGAGTCATCTCGGGTACACCGAACGCGCCCAGTTAGTTGACGGGCGACGGAGGTGCGTCTTGCGAGGAATTTCGAGGATCAAGACCTTCGCCCTGATCGCCGGAATCGGAGCTCCGCTGGCCGTGATTCCGCTGGCCGCGGCGCCGGCCAGCGCCGCCATGACGGGCCCGCTGGCGGTCGCCGGAACCGTCCAATGCAGGATCGGCTCGGCCGAGTCGCTGCTGATCAGCGGCGGCGGGGAGTCGCACGGCGCCTCGGTGGGCGTGGGCGGGCGCTTCTCGGTCGTCTTCGCCAATCCTTCCGTCCCCAGCACCGCGACCGTCCAGGTGAGATGCGACGTCGCGGGCCAGCGGACGTATCACCCGACCAGCTTCCTCCTACGTCACCCGGCGGTCGGCCAGGTTCTCAACGTGAACCTCGTCGCCTGACAACCCGGCCGGATCTCCCGACGATCTGACCGGTGGGTGGTGCGCGCAAGTCCCGGCGCACCACCCACCGCAGGAATGTCGACGTGCCCCGGAACCCGGATCGCGTCCGCCTGGCTTGCCAGCCTCGCCTGGGGACACGGGATGCCATCGTCGGGCGGGGCCAGGACGCCAGGATGCGGATGGCAGCGTCCTACCTCGTCGGCCGTGGGTCTTCTTTCCTAGCTAGCCGCCGTCAACGATGCAGCGGCTTGCCTTCCGGTCGCGAGTACGGCGGCGAACCCGGTCCCGGTTCGCCAGGTGTTGTGCAGTGCCAGCTCGCTGAGGCGCCAGCCTTGCCCGGTGCGCACCGCGAGAGCGCGGAGCACGCCGCCTGCTACGAAGTGCGTTTGCAGCGCGTTGGGATCTCGTTCGGTATCGGCCCACAGGTGCATGGCGATCATGTTGGCGCGGAGCCGGGCGGTGTCGCCGTCGAGGTCGAAGACGTAGTCGGAGCTGACGTGGTGGGTCGCCCGGAACCGGGCGAAGCTCTCGTTCTGCCCGGCGGCGATGGCTTCAGGGCCGGTGAGCGCCGCGCCATTGGGGCGCACGAGGCGCCCGCCGGGGCAGAAAACCGCTTCGACCACTGCACGGTCGAGGCGCTTGTCATCGACCGTGCTGAAGTAGCGGCTCACCAGGCCGGTGATCTCGGCACGGTCGGCCAACTCGGAGGCAGTGAGCGTCATGACCGGCCCTCCGTTCCGCCGCCGGCGGCAGGGAGTGTCCTGCGGCGCTGCTCCGTGAGGCGCTCCTGGTCCTGGCGGCTCAGCGCGCTCCACGTGTCATCCCTTTTCCGCCTGAGCGCGGCGAACTCCTCGTCGCTCAGCTCGCGCACCCGCCGTTGGCGTTCTTGTTGGAGCTTCGCGAGCTGCTGTGGGGTCATTGGCTCATTCACCACGGCTGTCTCCTCGATGATCTGCAGTAGCTGACCTACGGAGGGCTCGGCATTCCGGCTGAGGCACATCAGCACGTCGAGCAGCCGCGCGCGCAGGCTGACGGCCGCGCGGATGCGCTCTTCCGCGGCGTCGAGCTGACGGCTCAGCAGGCCGACCGGATCGGGCTCACCGTCCAAGAGCGCCCCGATCTCCTTCAGGGAGATGCCCAGGCTGCGCAGCGCGACGATGCGGTGCAGGCGGCGCACGTCGTCCGCGGTGTAGCAGCGATGCCCGCCCTCGGTCCGCGACAGGGGCGACAGCAAGCCGAGCTGGTCATAGTAGTGCAGCGTCCGCACCGTGAGTCCGGTCTCACGAGCCAGCCCGCCTATCGTCCACGTACTGTCCTGCCGCACACGCCAACCTCCCTTTTCCTAGTGCCGCAGGACCCACCGTAGGACCTGACGTAACGTCGGGTTCAAGGGCGCGGTGAGGCTATCGATCTTTGGTCGCCAGCCTCGTGCGTCCCGTCACATCGGCAACCGCAGGGAAAAAGCACAGGTCGATGAGAGAAAGCCCGGCGGCAGACCAACGAGAAAGCTTGCATCGGGCCAGGTAGGCTGAGCGCCCGACGCCAAGCGTGGCGAGAACCTACAACCGGCGGCACAATGAAAGAAGTGATCACCTCTTTGGATGAACCAGCGAGCCCGCCCTGGCAGGCGTTACAGGCCGAGGGGTGGCGACTGTCGGACCGTCCTGAACTCCTGGACCGCCACCAGGTGTGGAGGTGGTTGTCGTTGGAGGCCGCCTGGTCGCGGGGCCGTAGCCAGGAGGCCGTGAACACCTCGCTTGACCATTCCCTCACCGTGGGCGTCTACGATCCGGCTGGTCGGCAGCGGGGAGTCGCCCGTTGCGTGACCGACCGGGTGGCCGTCGGATTCATCGACGACGTCTACGTCGACGCGAATCATCGCGGTAAAGGGGTCGGGCGCTGGCTGGTCTGCGGGCTGCTCCAGCATCGGCTGTTGCGCGGCATCTCGCAGTTCACTTTGGTGACGAACGACGCGCACGCCCACTACGCCGCAAGCGGCTTCACGTCCCTGACCGGTCTCCAGCGGTGGATGCAGTGGCGCCGCGACACCGGCTCCGCACACACGCCCGATCCTTGGGCGCCAGGTTCAATGTCCAGATCCGTCAGCTGAGCTCTGTACTCCCGGCCCCGTCCTCCGCGAATCGGCACGCATCTCATGGCGGCGCGTGACACCCTCAGCGACAGGCGCGTTCCGGGACGGGGGTATCGCGGCGGTGGGGACGGATCTGTTGTTCGCGCGGCATGGCGAGGCGCACTGCAATCTCAGACGTGTCGCGGGCGGCGAGATCGGCTGCACCGGACTGACGGAACGCGGCCGTGACCAGGCGCGGCAGCTCGGCAGGCGGCTTCGCCGAATGCACGACGACCAGCCTTTCGACGCCGTCTACGTCTCGTCGAGGCGCCGTGCCCGGGAGACCACGGAACTCGCCACCGGCGGGCTCGGCGTGCCGGTCACCGTCGAGCCGGCACTGGCGGGGCCGCAGCACGGCGTCGCGGACGGCCGGCCCTGGACGGAGATCTGGGCCGCGTTCGGTGCCAGCCCCGGCGACGAGCCGGACCGGCCGTTCGCCGAGGGCGCGGAAAGCTGGAACCAGTACCTCGCCAGGGCGATGGCAGCTCTGGGAGAGATCATCGAACGACATCCGGAGCAGCGGGTGCTCGTCGTCGCGCACGCCGAGACCGTCGAGGCCGCCCACACACGGTTCCTGCGGCTGCCGTCGCGCCCAGGGGTCGGTTTCGCCGTGGCGCACTGCTCGATCACCTGGTGGTCGCACCGCGCGCCGGAGTTCGGGGCGGCACGCTGGCAGCTCGTCAAGCACAACAGCACCCGACACCTCGATCAGATCGAGTCCGCCCATCCCACACCCGCGGCGCGGGAATCCGGCCCCTGACGGGCAGTACGCGGCCATGTGCCTGAACGGCTCGACGCCGCTCGACCCGACATCCCCCGCCGCCGTGGGCGAGCCTGGCGCGAAACACGTCTCCTGGTTTCTTCCGCGGCCGGTTCCCATGCCATAAACCGTGCTGTGTGCATAGACCGTTCCAGGCGTCGAGCAGATGACGGATGATCCGTCGAGACGGGACCTGGGGTCGCACTGGCCAACGGGCCGTGAACGCTTTCTGGATCGCACCTCCGGTTGCTTCGGCAGGTCGTAGGAATCATTCATGAACCAGGTGAGCCGACGGTCCGTCGTTCTCGGCGGAATTGCGGGCGTGGGAACGGTGCTGGCGGGTGCCGCGGCGGCCCGTGCCGCCTCCTATCCGTTCACGCTGGGCGTCGCCTCGGGCGAGCCCAGCGCGGACGGATTCGTGCTGTGGACCCGCCTCGCGCCCAGGCCCCTCGCCGCGGACGGGCTCGGCGGCATGTCGAGCGGCGCCGTCACCGTGGAGTGGCAGGTCGCCACGGACCAGTACTTCACCCAGATCGCCGCCGGCGGCTCGGTCTCCGCCGTCCAGGCCTGGGCGCACAGCGTGCATGTCGAGGTCGGCGGCCTGCAGCCCAACCGGGAGTATTGGTACCGCTTCCGCGCCTCCGGCCAGATCTCGCCGGTCGGCCGGGCCCGGACCGCCCCGGCCGTCGGCTCCAGCCCCGTCCTGAAGATGCTGTTCACCTCGTGCTCGCACTACGAGGCCGGCTACTTCACCGCCTACCGCCGGATGGCCGAGGAGAACCCGGACCTCATCCTGCACCTCGGCGACTACATCTACGAGGGCGCGGCCGGGTCCGGCGTGCGCTCGCACGTGCCCAGCGCCGAGATCAGCTCGCTGGCCGACTACCGCGTCCGGCACGCGCTCCACAAGTCCGACGCCGACCTGCAGGCCGCGCACGCCGCCGCGCCGTGGATACCGGTCTGGGACGACCACGAGGTCGAGAACAACTACGCCGACCTCGTCCGCAACGACAGCAGTCCGGCCGGCGACTTCACCGCCCGCCGGGCGGCCGCCTACAAGGCGTACTACGAGCACATGCCGCTGCGGTCGGCGCAGGTTCCCGTCAACGAGAACCTGCAGCTCTACCGGCGCCTGCGCTGGGGCAGCCTGGCCACCTTCCACATGCTCGACACCCGGCAGCACCGGGACGACCAGGCGTGCGGTGACGGTACGAAGGTCTGCGCCGCGGCCGACGACCCGGCACGCACGCTGACCGGGGCGACGCAGGAGGCATGGCTGCTCGACGGCCTCGGCCAGCGCCTGGGTACCTGGGACATCATCGGCCAGCAGGTGTTCTTCGCCCAGCGCCTCGCCGCCGCCGACGGCTCGAAGAGCATGGACGCCTGGGACGGTTACACCGCCAACCGTGGCCGGATCCAGGCGGGCTGGCAGGCCCGCGGCAACACCAGCACGGTCGTGCTCACCGGGGACGTCCACCAGCACTGGGCGGCCGACATCATGGACGACTACGCGACCCAGAACAAGGTGATCGGCACCGAGCTGGTGTCCAGCTCGATCACCTCGGGCGGGGACGGCGCCGGTGCCGGGACCGGCCTGTCCAGCCTCAACCCGCATGTGAAGTTCAACTGGAACCGGCGCGGCTACGTCCGCACCGTCACCACACCCACCCAGATGACGGTGGACTTCCGCGTGCTCAACCAGGTCACGGTCCGTGGCAGCGCGGCCACCACCGTGCAGAGCTACGTGATCGAGGCCGGCAACCCCGGTCTCCAGACGGTGTGAACGGGGCAGGCATGCGCAGGCACAGCACTCGCGTCGCGGTCGTCGGGGCCGCGGCGGCCGTCACCCTCGCCGGGGCGCTCGTCGGCACGGCGGCGGCGGACGGGACCACGGCGGCCGACGTCACCTGGACGGCCGCCAACTCCGACGCCACCGGCGACCAGGACAACGCGGAGGTGTCCGCGACCCGCAACGGCTACACCGCCGTGGTCTGGGAGGACGACCTGGACACCACGGCCCCCGAGGACACCCTTCGCACCGAGGTGTACCTCCGTCTGTACCGCGACGGGACGTCGCTGTACGAGAAGAAGCTGTCGGCAGGAGGAAGCGGCGACTGGCGGCACGTCCAGCCCGACGTCGCCCTGCACGAGGACGGCACGGCGGTGGTCATCTGGGCGGAGGACCCTGACGGCAACGGGTACTACAACATCGCCGTGCGTGCGGTGAACACCGCGGGCACGGTGACCGGCTCGGCCCAGGCCAACGCGAACGCCGACGGGCAGCAGCTCAACGCGCACGTCGCGGCGGACCCGGACGGCCCCGGGTTCGCGGTCGCGTTCGAGGACGTCCAGGGCACCGCGGCACCGACCGTGCGGGTGTCCGGGTTCGCGTCGGTGTCGGCCAGGACCTACGAGGTCCAGGTGCACGCGACGGGCGGCACCCACCGCCGGCCCGACGTGGCGATGGACGCCGCGGGCAACGCCGTCGTCGTCTGGGACGAGGACGGTGACGGCAACGGGTCGTTCAACATCGGCCGGAAGATCCTCACCTCCTCGGGCGGGGTGAAGGCGGCCCAGTCCGTCGCCAACGTGACGACCGCGGGGAACCAGCTCCGCCCGTCGGTGGCCGCGAACCTCAACGGCGACCAGGTCGTCGCGTGGGAGACCGACCAGAACGGGAGCGCGCAGGTCGGCGCCCGTTCCTTCAGCGCGGCGAACGCGGCCGGGCCTGAGGTCGTCCTGCCCGGGGCGGACCCGCAGACCGGCATCGACGACCAGCGCAACGCGGTGGTGTCCTGGGGCGAGTCCACCGACGTCCACGCCCAGGGCCTCAACCCGGACGGCACGGTCACCGGCCGGCTGCCCCGGCTGCGGGTCCACAGCACCGTCGCCGGCAAGCAGAACGAGCCGGCGCTCGGCGTCAACCCGTGGGGCCAGATCGTGATCGCCTACACCGACGACAACGACGGCAACGGCTTCGACCAGGTGTATCTGGGCACCGGCCTGGTCAACAGCACCTGGTGACCAGGGGGCCGGCATCGATGGGGATGATCCGCGCTAACGTGCGGATAGGGTTCCACTCCGTGGACGTCGGCTGTAGCCACCGCTGAGCCGCATCCGGCGAGGAACACGAGAAGCCCGAGACCGAGGACCCGCCTGTGCATCCGACGCCGCTCGACCCGCCGTCCGCCAGCCGGGCGTCCCTCGGACCGGCCGGCGGCGGGCCCGCCTCCGGTGGGCTGGAGCGGATCCGCGGGCAGGTGGTGTTCGACAGCGCGTGGTTCCCGCTCCGGGAGCACGGATCGCAGGGCTTCTCCCGGATGGGCAGCCGCCGGCTGGTGCTCACCGACCACCCCGCGGCCTACGTCCATGACACGAACGTCCTCGGTGGGGGCACCACCGTGACCGCGCTCGAGCCGGCCGTCGACCCGGGCGCGACGGTGGAGCTCGTCGAGCACAGCGGCCGCCTCGTCGTCGACCTGCGGCTACCGGCGGGACGGGCGTTCGCCGCGTCCACCGTGGCACCGTTGCCGACCGAGGCGCTCGCGCTGCTCACAGGCCTGCGGGGCGCGCTGCTGGCGGACGCGGCCTCGACGTCCTTCGTCAGCCCGTGCGCGGTCTCGGTGACACCGCTGTACGAGGCCGAGCCCACCGCGGCCGCGCCGTCCGCGATGGAGGCGACACCAGCCGTCGCCGCGCCGCGGGAGCTGACGGCGTACGTGGTCGTGCGGGGCGGGCGGCTGGAGCTGCGGGCCCGCGGGCGGGCGCTGCTCGACTGGCCGCTGAACCGAATCGGCGTCGGCCCGGGCGGCCCGAGTGTCGCGGTGGTCAGCGGCGGCGCCGTCCTGGACGGCCGGTTCCTTACCGGAGTCGTCCTGCACCTGGTCACCCCGCAGGTGCTGCACGCCTTCCTGGCGGCGGCGGGAACGGGGACGGTACGGGCGGACGCCTCGGACGCGCCGGCCGCCATCGGGACGTCGGCCCCGGTGTCGGCGCGGGGCCTGGCGGGAGACGCCGAGGTCACCAGGGTCGACTGCGTGCTCGACGACACCGCCCTCGAGCTGCAGGAGCATCACAGCGCCCGGGTGGTGGCCAGGTTCGACCTGTTCGACTCGCGGCTGCGCGTCGCCGGGTCGGCCGAGCGGTTCGTCGTCGTCGACCCGGAGCACGGCCCGGTGACGGTGCAGAGCGAGTCGGCGGTGTTCGGTCGGCGCCTGCTGGAGCATCCGGCGCTGCGCACCGCCGCCGAGCGAACCCTGGCGGACGGCCCGTACCCGGCCGAGCTCGCCGACGGCCGGCCGGTCGTCTGCGCGGTCGGGCCGGACGCGCTGCGGGTCCGCGGTCCCGGCCTGGAGCTGCGCCTGCCGTTCACGGCCCTGCGCGCGGTCGAGGGGACGTCCCAGGAGCAGCGGGCCGGTCTGCGGGTGGCGACCGGCGACGCCGAGGTCTCGATCGTCGGCCAGCTCGAACTGGTCCGCGCGGTGCACACCGACATCGTGGCCGGCCGGCATGCCACCGCGGGGCCGCGGGCCGTCCCCGACATGCTGCGGGCGGCCGTCGGGCTGGAGGAGGACTACTTCCTCTATACGATCTTCGGGCCGTTCTACGAGCTGCACGCCGTGCTGCTCGGTGACGGCACCGCGGCCGAGCTGGGCCGGGCGGTGCCGCAGCCCACGGACGACGAGGCGCGGGCACGGACGGCCGCGACCCTCGCGGAGGGCCTGGTCGAGCTGCAGCGCCATCTCGACCAGGTCGGCTCGGTGCTGCCCGCGTTCGTGCGCCACCGCGACGCCCTGCTGCTGGAACCGGTGACCGGTGGCGCCGAGCCCGCCTGGCTGAAGGCACAGGAGGGTCGGCTGCGGGCGGCGCTGACGCCGGTGCAGCGGGCGGCGACGGAGACCGCGCAGCTCGCCGCCCAGGCGACCCGGCTGCTCGACCTGGACCCGGCGGCGCTGCCACGCCCCAACTACACCGGGACGGCGGTCTCCCTGGGCGTCGCCGCGCTGCTGAACCCGGTCTTCCTGGTGTCGGGGGCGACCCAGGCCTACAGCCGTTACACACAGGGCGAGAAGCGGACCGCGCAGCTGGGGGCGCAGTCCGCGCGCGGCTGGGCGACGCTGCTCGACCGGTGGAACGTCCTCGTCTCGACCACCCTGCCGGTGCTCGGCTACGTCCTCACCGAGAACCTGTTCGCGCCACGGTGGGAGACCGCGCGGCGGATGACGTCCGAGCTGCGTGACGCGCCCGTCCACACCCGGGAGGCGGTGCTGCGCGCGGTCGCGTACCGGCTCGCGCGGCTGGACGTGCTGCGTCGCTATCCCGCGGGGGCGGGGATCCGGGTCGGGCGGGGCGCGGTCGCGGACCATCTCCGGGCCGCCCGGGATACCGTCGCCACGCCCCGTTTCATCGACTTCTGATCCACCTTCTGACCCGCGGGGAGCAGGAATGTCGATCTTCACCAGCCAGTTCGACCGGGCCCGCGCCTACGCCGACGACTATGCCGGGCATCATGCCGACCCGGGCCTGGCGGACCCGGTCACCCGCCACGGCGACGCGGGCCTGGACGCCGGTTCCGTCGACGGCGCCGGCTGGGGCGATGGCTGGGACCACGACTGGGACCTCGACCCGGGCCACGGCTCGAACGCCGAGACGGCTACGGGCACCCACCACGACGCGTCCGGCGCGGAGGAGACGAAGCTCCACGACTCGGACCCGCACGAGGCCGACGGGGCCGACCAGACCGACGAGGCCCACGAGGCCCACGAGGCGAAGCACATCGATGATGACGGGTGGAAGCACCCGGACGACTACGGCGATGCCGGCTCCGGGGCTGACGGTGCCTCGTTCGGCCTCGACGACGGCGGCATCTACCTCGTCGACGACGACACGGTCGACGACGACAGCGTGGATCTTTAGACCGGCTCAGGGGAAGCGGACCTCGATGTCCAGGCCGCCCTCGGGCCGGGCGCGCGCGGTCAGGGTGGCGCCGTGCGCGCCCGCGACGGCGCGGACGATCGCCAGCCCGAGGCCGTGCCCGGCGGCCCGCCGGACCCGCTGGCCGCCGAGCTGCTGGAACGGCTGGAAGAGCCGCTCGACCTGGTCCGGTGGGACGACCGGTCCGGTGTTGCGGACCGTGAGGTGTGCTCCGTGCCTGGTAGCCGCCGTCGCGATCTCGACTCGTCCGCCGGGGATGTTGTGCCGCAGCGCGTTGTCGACCAGGTTCGCCACCAGGCTCTCGACCAGCCGTGGGTCGCCGGCCGTCGGCGCCGCGCCGAGCGCGCTGGTCACCTCGACGCCCTCGACGCCCTCGTCCCGTCCGGTGCCGTCGACGCCGCCGGTCCGCCGGGTCAGCAGGACGCCGCGGGCGACGACCGCCAGGTCGAACGGTTCCCTGCGTTCCACCCCCTGCTCGCCGCCGGCCAGCGTGAGCAGCGCCTCGATGAGGCTCTCCTGTGCTTCGCCGAGGGCGAGGACGTCCTGGCAGGCGGCCCGCAGCGAGTCGACCGTCGCGTCCGGGTCGGCGAGGGCCACCTGCAGCACCGTCCGCGTGGCGGTCAGGGGCGTCCGCAGCTCGTGGGAGGCGTTGGCGACGAAGTGCCGCTGGGACGCGAACGCCGCCTCCAGCCGCTCGAACAGGTCGTCCAGCGTGCCCGCCAGCTCGGTGAACTCGCCGGGCCGCCGGTGGGGCCCGAGCCGGCGGTGCAGGTTGGTGGCGGAGATGTCCCGTGCCGTCGCGGTCATGGTGCGCAGCGGGCGCAGGAAGCGGCCCGCCACCAGCCAGCCGAGGATGATCGAAATCACCACCAGGGCGGCGAGGGCGACCGCGGAGACGGCGAGGAGACGGGACGTGTCCGGGCCGGGCGGGGCGCTCGTCCCGAGGCCGGGCGGGACTCCCACGGGGACGGACTGGCGGGTCTGCAGGATCGGCACGGAGAGCAGCAGGACGCCCGACACGAGGAACGGGCCCGCGTAGAGCAGGGTGAGCTGCGTGCGCAGCGTCCACCGGAGCGTCACGACTCACCGAGCCGGTAGCCGCCCTCGCGGACCGTGTGGATCACCGGGGGATCACCGAGCTTGGCCCGCAGGCGGCGGATCGTCGTCTTCACGGCGGTCGTGAACGGGTCGGCGGTCTCGTCCCACACCCGTTCCAGGAGCTCCTCCGCGGAGAGCAGCCGACCGGCCGAGGAGAGCAGGCACTGCAGGACCGCGAACTCCTTCGGGCTGAGGTCCAGACGGCGCCCGGCGCGGGACGCGACCCGGCGGGTCGGGTCGAGGGTCAGATCCCCGCTCTCGAGGATCAGCGGCAGCGCCACGGCGGGACGGCGGCCCAGCGCCCGGACCCGGGCCACCAGCTCGGCGAAGTCGAACGGCTTCGGCAGGTAGTCGTCGGCGCCCAGACCGAGTCCGTCGACGCGCTGTTTGACGGTGCTCGCGGCGGTCAGCATCAGTACCCGGCTCGCAGAGTGCGCGGCGGCGATCCGCCGGCACACCTCGTCACCGTGCACGCCGGGCAGGTCCCGGTCGAGGACCACCACGTCGTACCGCGTCACCGCCAGGTGATCGAGGGCGTCGGCGCCGTCGAGGACCACGTCGACCGCCATGCCCTCGCGGCGCAGCCCGGTGCCCAGGGCCCGGGCCAGGATCTCGAAGTCTTCGACCACCAGAACACGCACGCCCATCACGGTGCCATGCCCCGGGTGGCAGCCCGGTGTCGTCCACCGGCACCGGGATGACACCGGCGCACGCGTAGAACCCGGACTCATGATTACTGTGCGCGGGCTCCACAAACGGTTCCGCGGGACCGTCGCCCTCGACGGGATGGCCTTCGACGTCCGGCCGGGGCAGGTGACCGGGTTCGTCGGCCCGAACGGCGCGGGCAAGTCCACCACCATGCGCGTCATCCTCGGCCTCGACAGGGCCGACGCCGGTGACGCCCTCATCGACGGCCATCCCTACCGCGGCCTGCGCGACCCGCTGCGCCACGTCGGCTCCCTGCTCGACGCCGCGGCGCTGCAGCCCGGCCGGACCGCCCGCAACCATCTCCTCTGGCTCGCCCACTCGCAGGGCCTCACCGCCCGGCGCGTCGACGAGGTTCTCGATCAGGCCGGCCTGCGGGCGGTCGCCCGGCGCCGGGCCGGCGGCTTCTCGCTCGGCATGCGGCAGCGGCTCGGGATCGCCGCCGCGCTGCTCGGCGACCCACCGGCGCTCCTGCTCGACGAGCCGTTCAACGGCATGGACCCGGAGGGCATCGTGTGGATGCGCCGGCTTCTGCGCGCGCTCGCCGCCGAGGGCCGCGCGGTCCTGGTGTCGAGCCATCTGATGAGCGAACTACAGGAAGCCGCCGACCACGTGGTGGTGGTCGGGCGCGGAAAGGTCATCGCCGACGCGCCGGTGGCTCACCTGCTGGCCACCGCGCCGGGGGCGCAGCGGGCGACGCTGGAGGACGTCTATCTGGCGCTCACCCGCGACGAGGTCGAGTTCCGCGCCGTGGACCCGGCGCGGGCCCGATGAACGCCTTCGGTCAGGTGCTGCGCGCCGAGTTCACGAAGTTCCGCACCGTCCGCGGCTGGGTCGTCGCGGCCGTCGCGGCCGCGGGCGCGACGATCTTGTTGGGCCTGCTGCCAGGCATGCAGGGCTCATGCGGCCGGCACGGGGCCGGGTCGGAGTGCGTGCCGCCGGTCGGGCCCGGCGGGGAGGTCGTCGTCGACAGTTTCGCCTTCGCGCACCGCCCGCTCACCGGGGACGGCAGCATCACCGTCCGCGTCACCTCGCTCACCAGCCGCCTGCTGGACCCAGACCCGGACAGGTCGCGACCGGACGAGGTGTCGCCGCGCAAGGCGTCCACGCCCGGGATACCCACGCGCGGGTCGCGCGCGGCCGTCGCGCCGTGGTCCAAGGCCGGGCTCATCCTCAAGGCGGGCACGGCGCAGGGCTCGTCCTACGCCGCGGTCCTGGTCACCGGCGGCCACGGCGTTCGGATGCAGTACGACTACACCCACGACCGTGCCGGGACGTCCGGCCCGGTCAGCACCGACTCCCCGCGCTGGCTGCGGCTCACCCGTACCGGCGACACCGTGACCGGAGCCGAGTCGCCGGACGGCACCACCTGGACCACGGTCGGCTCCGTGCGGCTGGCCGGCCTGCCGCCGACGGTCGAGGCGGGGCTGTTCACGACGTCCCCGCAGCACGCGGAGCGGGTCGGCGGATCGCTCGGCACCGGCACCACGGGCGGCCCGACCGAGGCGACCGGGACCTTCGACCACCTCCTCGTGCGGGGCGGGGCTCGCTCGGCCGGCGCGCCCGGCCAGGTGACGCGGCCGGCGTGGAAGGGTGAGAACGTCGGCATGCCGGGGTCCGCGCCGCGGGTTCCCGGCGGCGATCTCGAACGCGCCGGCGGCGTGTTCGCGGTGACCGGCTCCGGCGACATCGCCCCGGCCGTCGCCGGCGCGGCCGGTATCGGCGTGTCCCTCGCCCAGACCCTCGCCGGAACCTTCGTGATGTTGCTCGTCGTGACCGTCGTCAGCACCGGGTTCATCACCGCGGAGTACCGCTGCGGCCTCATCCGGACCACCCTGACCGCCAGCCCCCGCCGCGGCCGGCTGCTCGCCGCGAAGGCCGTCGTGGTCGGCGCCGTCGCGTTCGTGACCGGCCTGGTCGCCGCCGCCGTCGCCGTCGTCCTCGGCCAGCGCGTGCTGCGCGGCAACGGCGTCTACGTCCACCCCGCGACGACGCCGACCGAGCTGCGCGTGATCGTCGGGACCGCCGCGCTGCTCGCCGTCGCCGCGGTGCTGGCGCTCGGGCTGGGGGCGCTGCTGCGGCGCGGTGTCACCGCGGTGGCGACCGCCGTCGCCGTGCTCGTCCTGCCGTATCTGCTGGCCATGACCGTCCTGCCGGACGGGGCCGCGCGGTGGCTGCTGCGGGTGAGCCCGGCGGCGGCGTTCGCGCTGCAGCAGACGGTGACGCAGTATCCGCAGGTCGCCAACCTCTACACGCCGGCGAACGGGTACTTCCCCCTCGCCCCGTGGGCCGGCTTCGGGGTGCTCGCCGGGTGGGCCGCCCTCGCCCTGGGCACGGCCGCCGTCCTCCTCCGGCGGAGGAGCGCGTGAGATCGGCCCTGCACGCCGAGTGGACCAAGCTGCGGACCTCGCCCGGCACGCTCGGGCTGGCGCTCGCCGTGATCGTGAGCACGGTCGGGTCGAGCGCCGCGGTGGCCGCGGCGACCGGGTGCGCGCCGGGAGGCTGTGGGCAGGACCTGACGAGACTGAGCCTCACCGGGGTCCAGGTCGGTCAGGCCGTCGTCGCCGTCCTCGCGGTCCTGGTGATCGGCGACGAGTACAGCACCGGGATGGTCCGGGTCACGCTCACCGCGCTGCCCCGGCGGACGACTGTCCTGGCCGCCAAGGCCGTCGTCGTCGCCGGGGTCGTCGCGGTGACGGCCGTGCCCGCCGTCCTCGGGTCCCTGACCGTCGGGTGGTTCATCCTTCCCGAGTACGAGGTCGTCCCCCGGGCGGCCGTCGGTTCCGTGCTGTACCTCGTCCTCATCGGCCTGCTGGGCCTGGGAACGGCCACCGCCGCGCGGAACCCGGCGGCTGCGTCCGGGATCGTCCTGGGACTGCTGTACGTGTTCCCGATCATCGCCCAGGTGGTCACCGACCCGGGCTGGCGGCGGCACCTGCAGCAGGCCGGGCCGATGAGCGCCGGGCTCGCCGTCCAGGCCACCGGCGACGTCGACGCCGTGCCGATCGGACCGTGGCAGGGACTCGGCGTGCTCGCGCTGTGGGCGCTGGCCGCGCTCCTCACCGGCGGCCTGCTCCTCGCCCGGCACGACGCCTGACCACCGCGATGCCTCACCACAGCGGGCGAGCGGTTTCAGGATCCGCCGATCTCGGCGGCGAAGCTCTCGACCCGGTCCGGCCTTCCGGCGATCACCACGAGATCGCCCACGTCGAGGACCGTTCCGGCCTCGGCGTGGGTGAACTCGCCGCCGGGCTTCTTCGCTCCGACGATGGTGATCCCGTACCTGCTGCGCAGCGCCGTCTTCTCCAGCGCCCGCCCGCAGATCGCGCGTGGAGCGCGCAGCTTCGCTATCGCGTAGTTGTCGTCGAGCTCCAGGAAGTCGATGAGCCGGCCGGTCAGCAGGTGGGCCACCCGCTCACCGGCGTCCCGCTCGGGATAGACGACGTGGTTGACGCCGATGCGTTCCAGGATGCGGCCGTGCTCGCGGGTGATCGCCTTCGACCAGACCTCGGCGACGGACAGGTCGAGGAGGACACCGGTGGCCAGCACGCTGGCCTCGATCCCGGTGCCGATCGCGACGACCGCCTGCCGGAACTCGTGCGCGCCGAGCTGACGCATCACCTCCTCGCTGGTGGCGTCCGCCTCGACCACGTGGGTGAGCTTCCCGGACCAGCGCTGGACCAGGTCGTGGTTGGAGTCGACGGCCACCACGTGATGTCCCAGCCCCTGCAGGGTCTCCGCCAGCGTGCTGCCGAAGCGACCGAGACCGATGACGAGGACGGCGTCCTCGCGATGCCTGCTAGCCAACGATGGGCCTTTCCTCGGGGAGCCGGTACAGCCGCCGCCGTTCGCGCAACGCCAGCGCCGACGCGACGGCGATCGGCCCGGTCCGGCCGATGAACATCAGCACGATGAGCACGCACTGCCCGAACGCGGGCAGCTCGCCGGTGATCCCCGTTGACAGGCCGACGCTGCCGAAGGCCGAGGTGACCTCGAAGAGGACCTGGTCAAGGGTGTGGTCACTGGCCGAGAGCAGGCACAACGTGCCGACGACCAGCAGCGCGACGCCGAGCAGCGCGACCGCGAGCGCCTGGCGCAGCGCGGCCGGCGGGACCTGGCGGCCGAACGCGTCCACCGTCTCGTCGCCGCGGGCCTCGGCCAGGATGGCGTAGAAGAGAATCATGAAGGTTGTGATCTTGATTCCGCCGGCGGTGCTCGCGCTGCCGCCCCCGATGAACATCAGCACGTCGGTCACGACGAGCGTGCTCGCGTCCACGTCCGCGTAGTCGATCGAGTTGAAGCCCGCGGTACGCGCGCTGATGCTGGCGAAGAACGCCGCGAGCAGCTTGCCGCCGACACCGTGCTCCCCCAGCGTCGCGGCGTTGCGCCACTCCGTCGCCGCGATGGCGGTCGTGCCGCCGACCGTCAGAATCCCGTAGCCCAGCAGCGTCACCCGGGTGTGCAGGGACCAGTACCGGGGAGTCCGCAGCTCGTGCCGCAGTTCGAACAGCACCGGGAAACCCAGCCCGCCCAGGATCACGCCAACGGTCACCGCCAGGATGACGACCGGGTCGCCCACGAAGCCCGTGAGGTTGTCGCTGTAGAGCGAGTAACCCGCGTTGTTGAACGCGGTGATCGAGTGGAACACGCCCTCGTAGGCGGCGCGGGCCGGTGACCTGTCATAGGTCAGCCACAGCCGCAGGAACAGCACCGCGGCGATCACAGCCTCGACGGTGAAGGTCACCAGGGCCACCGCGCGCACCACCCGACGCACGTCGCCGAGACCGAACGACTGGGTCTCGGCGGCGGCCAGCAGTCGGATCCGCACACCCAGCCGGCGCGACACCAGCAGTCCCAGCAGCGACGCCGAGGTCATGAACCCGAGCCCGCCCAGCTGGACCGCCCCCATGATCACGACCTCGCCGAAGGTGGTCCAGTGGGCGCCGGTGTCGACGACGGCGAGCGCCCCGCTCGCGGCTCCGGTCGCGGTGAACACGGCGACCAGCGGCGACGTCGTCCGGCCGGACTCGGTCGCGACCGGTGCGAGCAGGAGCAGTGCCGTCGCGGCCACCGTGACCGCGAAGCCCAGCACCACGAGCCGCACCGGATGGGCCAGCAACGCCACCCAGGGGCTGCGGGGCCGCAGCCGACGGGCCAGGCGGCCGCGTTCCGGGCGGAGGATGCTCGCGATCCCGGCCGGCCCGGACTTCCGGCGGGCGCCGGCGGACGTCAGCGGCGCCCCTGCGGCACCTGGATCCCGGCGACGGGCCGCGGCCGGTACGGGGCCTCCAGGCGGGCGGCCTCGTCGTCGGTGAGGGTCAGCTCCAGCGAGGCCAGCGCGTCCTCGAGATGCTCGGGCTTCGTGGCGCCGACGATCGGCGCGGTGACGACCGGGTTTCGCGACACCCAGGCCAGCGCCACCTGGGCCCGGCTCACGCCGCGCTCGTCGGCGATGCGGGCGACCTCCTCGACGATCAGCCGGTCGTCGTCCTGGTAGAAGGCGCGGGCGAAGGGGTCGGACTCGGCGCGGGTCGTGGTGGCGTCCCAGTCGCGGGTGAGGCGGCCGCGGGCCAGCGGGCTCCACGGGATCACGCCGATCCCCTGGTCCGCGCACAGCGGCAGCATCTCCCGCTCTTCTTCCCGGTACAGCAGATTATAATGATCTTGCATGACCGCGAAGCGGGTCCAGCCGTGCCGCTCGGCGACGAACAGCGCCTTGGCGAACTGCCAGGCGAACATCGACGAGGCACCGATGTAGCGGGCCTTTCCGGCCTTCACGACGTCGTGCAACGCCTCCAGGGTCTCCTCGATCGGCGTCGTGGCGTCCCAGCGGTGGATCTGGAAGAGGTCGACGTAGTCCGTGCCGAGGCGCCGCAGGCTCGCGTCGATCTCGTGCATGATCACCTTGCGGGAGAGGCCGGCCCCGTTCGGGCCGGACCGCATCCGGGAGTGGACCTTGGTGGCCAGCACGATCTCGTCCCGGCGGGCGAAGTCCTTCAGTGCCCGGCCGGTGATCTCCTCGCTGCGGCCCAGCGAGTAGACGTTCGCGGTGTCGAAGAAGTTGACCCCAGCCTCGATCGCGCGCTGGAAGAACGGCCGCGACGCGTCCTCGTCCAGGGACCACGGCCAGTTCCCCTTGCCCGGCGTGCCGTAGCTCATGCAGCCCAGGCAGACCCGGGAGACCTCCAGACCGGTCGACCCCAGCTTGACGTACTCCACGAGATCGGACTCCTCTCCACCACAGCCACCGGCCACACCCGTCGGTGGCGAGCGGCCCGACCGGCACCCACGGCCACGGCCGACCGGTCCGCACGGCCACGGCCGGCCGGCACGCGATCAGCAGCCCACGACTCTGCCACGACCTGGCCGCCGCCGGCGTGTGTCCGGGGTCACCTTGCCTCGCGCCAAGCCCGGCGCAGCGCTCTGACCTGGGCCAATGCAGGGAAAGGCCCGGCCCGGCGCGGCGGCGGACCGGGGCTCGCTCGGCTGCGGACGACCGGGCTCGGGAATGCTTACGAGCGATGCGGACTTCGCTGTCACCGACGAGGTGCGCGATGGATCCGCAGGTGCGCAGATGTGGTTCGGCGGGCGGTCCGGCGTCCGTCGCGGAAGGAACCAGATGACGAAGCCCGTGATCACAGAGATGGAACCGGCCGGTGTCAGCGGCGGGGACGGCGATGGCCGGGCGACGGGGGAACCATCGGCCGGCCCGGTGGGGACGCCGGCCCGCACGGTCGAGCCATCGGCCAGCACAGCGGGGGTGCCGGCGGGCGAGGCGGCCGCCGATCCGCGGCGGTGGCGGGCGCTGCCCGTGATCCTGATCGCCAGCTTCATGAGCCTTTTCGACGTCTTCGTCGTCAACGTCGCGGCACCGAGCATCGAGTCGGACCTGAACGCGTCCAACGCCGGGCTCGAGCTGGTCGTCGGCGGGTACTCGTTCACCTACGCCGCCGCCCTGGTCACCGGCGGGCGGCTGGGCGACCGCTTCGGCCGCCGCCGGATCTACCTGCTCGGGATGGCGCTCTTCACCGCGGCGTCGGCGCTGTGCGGGCTGGCGCCCAACGAGGCGGTGCTGATCGTCGGCCGGCTGTTGCAGGGCGCGGGCGCCGCCGCCATGGTGCCCCAGGTGCTCGCGCTGATCAGCGTGACGTTCCCACCGGCCGAGCGCCCGCGGGCGTTCGCGTTCTTCGGGGTCACGATCGGGCTCGGCGGGGTCTGCGGGCAGGTGCTCGGCGGGGTGCTGCTCGACCTGGACATCTTCGGTCTCGGCTGGCGGCCGATCTTCCTGGTCAACGTGCCCATCGGGCTGGCCGCGCTCGTCGGGGCGCGGCGGCTGGTCCGCGAGTCGCGCTCGGCCCGCGCCGAGCGGCTCGACCCGGTCGGGCTGGGCACGCTGACGCTCGGCATCGGCCTGGTCCTCGTCCCACTCACGCTCGGCCGCGACGAGGGGTGGCCGCTGTGGACGTGGCTCGCGCTCGCCGGCGGGGTGCTGGTGCTGGGCGGGTTCACCGCCTGGGAGGCCCGGCTGGCGCGCTCCGGCGGGCATCCGATCATCCCACCGGCCGTGGTGCGCTCCCGGCCGGTCGTCGGCGGGATGGTCATGAGCGCGGGATACTTCTTTTTCTTCGGCAGCTTCCTGCTCGCCCTGACGATCTTCCTTCAGGTGGGGCAGCACCGCTCCCCGCTCAACGCCGGGCTGATGTTCGCACCGCTCGGCGTGACCTTCGCGTTCTCCTCGCTGGCGGCACGGCGGCTGGTCGCCGTGTACGGGCCGCGGGTGCTGGTTGTCGGGACCCTCACCAGTGGTCTGTCGCTGTGCGGGGTCGCGCTGGTGGTGTCGGCGGAGGGCACCGGCCTCTCCGCCTGGGAACTCACGCCGCTGCTGATGCTCGCCGGCGCCGGCAACGGCCTGGTGATCCCGGCTCTGGCCGCGAGTGTCATGGCCGCCGCTCCGCCCGACATCAGCGGGACGGTGAGCGGCGTGCTCACCACCACCCAGCAGTTCGCCTCGGCGTTGGGAGTCTCCGGCGTGGGGGCGTTGTTCTTCGCGCAGACCGCGCGCAACGGCGCGGACGCCGGCCTCCTGGCCGCCGTGATCTGCGGCCTCGTCTCGGTCGGTGTGGCCTTCCTCGGATCCCTGGTGCTCCTGCGCCCACCCACGGCAGGCACGGCTGCCGTGGCGCCCGCGACAGCGGCCACGGACTGACGCGCAGAATGCCGTGCGCTGCGGCACATCGCGCTCTCGTGGCACCTGCGCCCCGCACGTGATGCGGTAAGGCACCTCCGCAATGTACTGATTCCACTGTTGCCGGTACCGACGCCGGTTCCCCCATTCACCCATGCAGAACCGCTGCCTCTTTCCCCGCACTGAAAGCACCGCGCGAAGCTCGTTGACGGTCCGGCTAACATGTCGCTCGACGGTTGCGAGCGGGGGTTCCAGTGACGGTCGACAACGAGGATGCGCCGGATCCACCGACGCACGGGGGTCCGCCAGCCGGAACGACGCCCCCCGACCTGGACGAATCGAACAGGACGCCGGGATCCGATGGTCGTCTTCGCTACGATGCCTTCCTTTCCTATAGTCATGCGTTGGACGGTAGGCTCGCTCCCGCGGTCCAGCGCGGCTTACACCGCCTCGCGAGACGGTGGTACCGGGCACGCGCGCTTCGGGTGTTCCGGGACAAGACCAGCCTCGCGGCAAGCCCCGATCTCTGGGGGGAGATCGAGCGAGCGCTGGAGCAGAGCCGCTACCTGATTCTGCTCGCCTCGCCGACGGCGGCGGCATCACCATGGGTGCGGCGGGAAACGGAGTGGTGGCAGTCCCACCGGAGCTCCGACACGCTGCTGATAGCGCTCACAGACGGCACCCTGATCTGGGGCGATGGTGCGGCCGGTCTCAGCGGTACCGCAGACGACGCTCTCCCACCCGGCCTTCGTGCCTGGTTCGACCGGGAGCCCCTCTGGGTCGATCTGACCTGGGCCCGCGAGCAGAACCTCTCCGTTCGGCACAGCCGGTTCCGGCAGGAGATCGCCACCCTGGCGGCCCCGATTCATGGCATCAGCCGTGACGATCTGGAGAGCGAGGACATACGACAGCATCGCCGACTACTGCTGTCGGCATATTCTGCGGTCACCGTCCTGGTCGTCCTTCTGGCCGCCGTGATCGCTTTCGGGGTACGTGCCCAGACCGCCCAGCGCCAGGCCGAGGCCTCCCAGCGGACGGCGATCTCTCGTAGCCTCATGGCGGCGGCCGACGCCGCGCGCGGGGCTGACCCGCAGACCGCCCTACGCCTCGGAATCGCCGCCCATTCCATCGGCGGCTCCGCCGAGACCTCGGCCAGCCTGGTGGAGACCCTGACCACCAGTCACTATCTCGGCACGCTCCCCAGCTCGGCCGGTGACATCCAGCAGGTGATCCACTCGCCCGACGGGCGGTTCCTGGCGACCCTCACCGAGGACAGGGCAGATGACGTGAACGAGGGCGCAACCGTGGTTCTGTGGGATGCGGGCGACCCCGCGTCCCGGCACCCGGTGGGCAGAACCTCGATTCCGGGCAGTCAGGCCGCGGTCTGCGGTGCCTTCGCCTCCGACGGCAGTTTCCTGGTGGTCTCGACCGAGCGCTCGATGGCGATCCTGGACCTGGCCGACCCGGCCGCGCCCAGGCCGGTCAGTATGACGTTCCAGGAGCCCCTGAGCGACCTCGGCCCGGTCCATTCCGTGGCGATCTCCCCGGTCGCCCCGGTGCTGGCGACGCTGCACCAGTCCGCGGACGGGAATGTCCTACGCCTCTGGGACCTCGAGCACCCGGATCGCCCGATCCGTCTCGCCGAGGTGGCGGGAACGGTCGGTGGCTCTGGCTCGCTCGCCTTCTCCCCCGACGGCCGCGTGCTCGCCGCCGGCGGTGGTGACTACTCCCCGGGAAACGGCGATCTGACTCTGTGGAACGTCACAGACCCCGCCTCACCCGCGCCGTTCGGCCCGACCATCACCGACTTCGACGGTGCCGTGCAGGCGGTCGCCTACTCCCCCACCGGTCAACACCTCGCGCTCGGGATCGGAAGTGGCGGAAACACCTTCAGCTATGGCTCCACGCTACTGCTCGATGTGGGTGACCCAGCCGCTCCCCGGGTGACGCAGATGACCGTAGACGCCGGAACGGGGGCCGTCTACGCGGTGGCGTTCTCACCCGACGGCCGCGTCCTCGCAAGCGGCGGAGCCGACTTCACTGTTGCGACCTGGGACCTCAGCGGTGACAGTCCATCCGGTTCACCGAGGCAGCTCACCAGGCCGCTCTCGGGTCATACCGCGGTCATCGAGACGTTGAGTTTCCGCCCGGTCGACCCGGTTGACCCGGCAGCGGAAGGGCCGGATGCCGGCTTTGTTCTTGCTTCCGGCAGTTTTGACCGGACCGTGATGATGTGGAACGTGCCAGACGTCCTTCGGCCGCGGCCCACCGAACATTCCTCCACCGGCGCCGACATCTCCTATCTCGCCGGAGACAGGAAGAGCGGCCTCGTCGCCGTGGGAAGCTCCGCTACCGACCGGGTGACGTTCTGGGACGTCGCAGGCGCCGGCGGACCGCGGGCCGTCGGCGCGCCGCTGACAGACCTCCCCGGCGTCAGCCTGGCCGCCTTCTCCCCGGACGGCTCGCTGTTCGCGGTGGCGACCGACGAGCAGATCGTGTTGTGGGACATGACGACCCCGCAACGCCCACGGCGTCTGCCGACATCTCTCGCCCCTGCGCGGTCGCGGGTCATGTCCCTGGCTTTCACCTCCGACAACTCCATGCTGATCGCCGGGGGCAGCGACGGGGATGTCACCTCGTGGTCGATCGCACGGCTGGCCGAGGAGGGCTCGTCCACCGGCGGACCACGGCTGCCCAAGATGTCGCACACGGGCCTCGGCAGTGGCGGGGTCACCGTCGCCCCGAACGGAAAGCTGCTCGCGACAGCGGCGGGTGGCACCGCCGAGTCCCTGGTGCTGTGGGATATCTCGAGCGGCCCCCCTCGGCGGCTCGGCGAGGCCACGACACCTTTCGTCGGATCCATCATGACAACGGCCTTCTCCCCGGACAGCCGGATCCTGGTGGGGGGAACTCTCGACGGCCATGCGGTGGTCTGGGACGTGGCGGAACCAGCGACCCCCAGCAGGATCGGGGACCCGCTCACGCTGGGCATCGCGGACCGCGTCGACTCGGTCGCCTTCGACGGGGACGGCAGAACCCTCGTGGTCGGCGCGTTCGGCGGGCGGGTGAGGCTCTGGGACCTCACCGACCAGTCCAGGCCACGCCCACTGGGTGAGCTGGTGTCGGGCGCGCTGGCCCCCATGACGTTCTCGACCGGCGGGCAGCTCGTGTCCGCCACCGACTCCGGCGCACTCACCCGGTGGGATCTGAGCCCACTCGAAGCGGCTCGCGACGATCCACTGCGGTTCGCCTGTGCTCGCGGCGGTACGGGCGGGCTGTCCCCACGCGCGTGGGCCTTCTACGCCCCGGGAATCCCCTACCGTGATCCCTGCGACGACTGACGCTCAGGAGCTGCGGGCGTCGTAGCGGCGGCGGGCCTCGTCGATGCCGTCGGCGTTGCGCACAGCCCAGTCGAGCAGCGAGGCGACGGTGTCAAGCAGGGTTCGCCCCAGGTCGGTGAGCTCGTAGTCGACGCGCGGGGGCACCTGCGGGTGCACCGTGCGGGTGACGAGCCCGTCCCGCTCGAGGACGCGCAGTGTGCTGGTGAGCATGCGCTGGTTGATACCGGGCAGCGCCCGCTTCAGCTCACTGAACCGGCGCGGGCCGGCGCTGAGCTGGGTGACGACCGCGACCGACCACTTGTCGCCCACCCGGTCCATGATCGTCCGGACACGACAGTCGGCCTCGTCCTGGGGCTCCCAGGCGGCGACGAGCGAACCGCGCTCCGCCGGCTGCATCGGCACGTTGTGGGTCACCGGCACGTTGTGGGTCACCGCGACCTCCGGTCGGTGGTTGACGGCGGCTCTCTCTTGCGCAAATACTACTTTCCGTGTCGATGAAGTTGAGATTGATCCGACGTCTCGTCATCGACCTCGCGCGCAGCGGCAGCATGCGCTGTTCCTGAGACGCTCCTCGGCCACGCCGGCCGCCAGGACGTCCGACCGCTCCCGCACCGACTCGTCGAGATCCGGTCGCCCGAGATCCGGTCTCGTACGACGTGGTGGCCGCGACGTGGCGACTGCCGACGCCACGCCCCCACCGGGAGCCCGCGCATGTCTCTGACCTTCCACTGGTTCCTGCCCACCTCCGGCGACGCACGCGACGTGGTCGGCGGCGGGCACGGCGCGCCCGCCGTGGCGAACACCCGCGGCCGGCCGCCGACGCTCGACTACCTCGGCCAGATCGCCCGCTCGGCCGAGCAGCTCGGTTTCACCGGCGCGCTGACCCCCACCGGCTCGTGGTGCGAGGACGCCTGGCTGACCACGGCGATGCTCGTCGAGTCGACGAAACGGCTGAAGTTCCTGGTCGCCGTCCGGCCGGGGCTGGTCTCGCCGACCCTGGCCGCGCAGATGGCGTCCACGTTCCAGCGGCTCTCGGGCGGGCGGCTGCTGCTCAACGTCGTCACCGGCGGCGAGACGGCCGAACAGCGCGGCTACGGCGACTTTCTCGACAAGGACGACCGCTACGCCCGCTGCGACGAGTACCTGTCGGTGCTCTCCGAGCTGTGGCGGGGGCGGTCGGTGGACCTCGACGGGCGCTTCGTGCGCCTGCGGGGAGCACGGCTGTCCCGGCTCCCCGACCCGCCCCCGGAGATCTATTTCGGGGGATCGTCGCCGGCCGCGCTCGAGGTCGCCGCCCGCCACGCCGACGTCTACCTGACCTGGGGAGAGCCACCGGACGCCGTGGCCGCGAAGTTCACCGAGGTCCGGTCCCGGGCCGAGGCCGCGGGGCGGACCCCCGGTTCGGGCTGCGCGCCCACGTCATCACCCGGGACACCGCCGAGGATGCCTGGGCCGCGGCCCACCGCCTGATCGCCGGCCTCGACACGACGACGGTCGCCACGGTCCAGGAGCAGCTCGCGCGCAGCGAGTCCGAGGGCCAGCGCCGGATGCTCGCCCTGCACAACGGATCGACCGCGAAGCTGGAGATCTTCCCGAACCTGTGGGCCGGGATCGGGCTCGTCCGCGGCGGCGCCGGTACCGCGCTGGTGGGCAGCCACAGCGAGGTGGCGGACCTCATCGAGACCTACCACCAGGTCGGCGTCACCGAGTTCGTGCTCTCCGGGTATCCCCATCTGGAAGAGGCGTACTGGTTCGGGGAGGGTGTGCTCCCGATCCTGCGTGCCCGGGGCCGATGGTCTCCGTGACCTCGGCCCGGACGCCCGCCGCGGATGGAACCGGGAATACCGGCAGCCTGTCCGGCAGTGCTTTCCCCAACCGGGTCCTGCCGGGCGGCTTTCGTAATGGTGTTGACATCCGCGCCGCCACAGCACAGAGTTGGACCATGCTCCGGCCGGGTTCGCCGATAACACGGCAACTGCAGGCAACACGGCAGCTGCGGGCAACACGGCAACTGCAGGCAACACGGCGGCTTCCGCGAACGACACAGCCGCTCATGCCGACGACGCGCCTCGTGATCCGCGGTCACATCGATTTCCTGCGGGTGGCGTCGGCCGCCTGTATGCGGTCACCCGCCAGCTGACCTCGCCGAGGGCGAGTCGAGCCGGGCCACCACCAAGGATTTTCGTCCGCACGCTCGGCCCCGCCATTGCGGCGCCGAGGCTTTCAGCGACGACAGACGCGCCTCCGGAAAATTCCGCGACGGCGCGCTACCAACCGTTCCGGCAACGTCCGGATTCTCTTCCCAGCCCGCGTGGCACGCTTTCCCATGCCTGCCCGCGGGGAGTCTTTTCCCGCCACCGGCCCCTTTTTCTGGAGTAGATCATGCATTCCCCGACGGACACCCGATTCCCGATCCGGTCCGGCCGCCAGGTGCGCGGCTTCGTCGGCCGTGCCGCCACGCGGTTCTGGCCCGCCGCCGACGCGGGCCAACCGCCGCGGGCCTCGATCGTGATGATCCCCGGCCGCGGCGAGAGCGTGGACAGCTACGAGCGGACCGCCGTACGGCTGGCGATCGACGGCTACGACGTGACCTACCTGGCCTCCCAGGAGCACAGCGCCGTCGCGCTGGCGGAGGCGCGGGTGCCCGGCGTTCCGTTCGTCCTGCTCGGTTCGGACACCGGGGCCCTGCGCGCGCTGTCCCTGGCGGGCTCACCGGCGCTGCGACCGGACGCTCTGATCCTGCTGGGGCTTCCCCTGGTGCACCAACCGTTCGCCGGCGAGCTGCCGGCCGAACTGCCACCGCGGGCGCTGCCCGACCTGCCGGTGCTGCTGATCCACGGCGAGCAGGACGAGACGAGCCCGCTGCACCTCAGCAAGATGATCACACGAACGGTGAGCACGGCCCGGCTGAGGAGCGTGCCGGGTGGGCACCAGGTCATGGCCGGGCCCGGAGTACGCCTGGTCGCGGCGCTCACGGTGCTGTTCGTCGAGAGGCTGCGCCGGGTCGAGGGTGTGGGGGGCGGGCGCGCCCGCCTCGCGCGCGTCCCGCGCCAGCCCGAACCCGCCACGAATCGGCTGTGACGATGTCGGTTACCTCCAGTTCACCAGGGCAGAAAAAGGTGCCTTCTTCCACCTGACACCGGTCCGAGGAAGAATTGGTCAGGCGCCTACCACGCGACGGGTCACGGGCTCGGCACGGTGGTTTCGCCCACTCCCCGCGCCGCCCGGCGCAGTATTCGTCCGCGGCGGGAAGGCCGCGCGGGGCGCGGCGGTTCCTCCGTCGCGTCGCCGCCTGCACCTGACACGAATGAATATCCGCACCGAAGGGACAAAAATGACTGTCGAAGCCCCGCCGCTCGACGAAGCCTTCGCCGTCGCCGCCGACGAGGCGGCAATCGACCGGGCCACCGCGGCACTGCGCGAGAACGGTTATCTCGTGCACGTGGTGGACACCGCGGAGCAGGCCCGTGCACTCGTCGCCGAACTGCTGCCGACCGACCAGTCGGTCTTCACCGCCTCCAGCGAGACGCTACGGCTCTCCGGCATCACCGCGGACATCGACGAGTCCGGAAAGTACAATTCCGTCCGGGCCGCCGCCCCGCCGCCGAGCGACGACGTCTACGCCACGATCCGGCTGGGCGCGACCCCGGACGTGGTCGTCGGCAGCGTCCATGCCATCACGGAGAACGGTCACCTGGTGGTCGGTTCCGCCAGCGGCAGCCAGTTCTCGCCCTACGCGTCGGGTGCTCGGCGCGCCATCTGGGTGGTCGGCGCGCAGAAGGTCGTCGGCGACCTGGAGACCGCGCTGCGCCGGATCCGCACCTACAGCCTGCCGCGGGAGCACCAGCGCCTGGCGGACCTCTACGGCCAGTCCTCGTTCATCGGGCGGATCCTGATCCTCGAGCGCGAGGCGTTCCCGGAGCGCGGCACGGTCATCCTCGTCCGGGAGACCATCGGCTTCTGACCTGGCTCAGCGCGGTTCGCGACGGTCGACGGGCCGCGGGAACCCGCTTACGCCGCACGGCGCGGGCCGCGACCCCGGTGGAGATCACCGGGGCCGCGGCCCGCGTTCACGCGTCCGTTCTCAGGCCACCGTCTCGAACAGCGCCATCATCCCGGTGCCGGCGTGATCCTGGACGTGGCAGTGGTAAAGGTACTTCCCGAGGTACTCGGTGAAGGTGGCCTGGATGCGGACCGTCTCGCCCGGTGCCACGAACACGGTGTCCTTCCAGCCGGACTCCGCCGGACCGGGCGGTATGCCGTTGCGGTCCAGGATCCGGAACTGCACCAGATGCAGGTGCAGGTTGTGGTACACGGCCACCGGGGTGACCGGATTGGTGATCCGCCAGATCTCGGTGCTGCCGCGGCGAATGGTGTAGTCGACACGGTTGGGGTCGAACAACATCCCGTTGATCGCGAACGGGAAAGCCGCCGTGTGGTACGAGAGCACCACATCCCGGACCCGGGTCGCCGCGGGCAGTGGCGGATGGGCTCGCAGGGTGGCCGGCACGGCGCTGGCGTCCTGCCCCACCCGGGCCACGACGTCGAAGCGCAGCACGGGCAGGGCGACCGGCCGGCTCGGGTCGTTGAGGTTCCGGGTGTTGTTCAGGACGAGCTGGGTGCCGGGCGCGTACCGGGAGAAGTCGATGACGATCTCGGCCCGCTCACCGGCGCTGAGCAGGACCTTGTCGACGGTCGCCGAGGCCGGCAGCAGACCGCCGTCCCCCGCGATCTGAGTGAACCTCTCCTGGTTGCCCAGCACCAGGTTGAACACCCGCATGTTGCTGGCGTTCAGAAACCGGAACCGGTAGCGGCGGGCCTGCACCTGGAAGTACGGGGCGGGCCGGCCGTTCGTCAGCAGCGTCGTCCGTCCGTACTCGTCCAGACTGATGAAGACGAGCTGGCCGTCGGCGTCGATGTTGGCGTCGGACAGCAGGATGGGAACGTCGAACTCCCCGCCGGGAAGGTTCAGCGCCGTTTCCGCCGGGTCTTCCAGCAGGTAGAAGGCATGCAGGCCCCGGTAGATGTTCTCGGTCTCGTGATGATGCGCGTGGTCGTGGTACCACAGCGTCGCGGCCGGCTGGTTGTTCGGGTACTCGTAGGTCTTCGTCGCCCCCGTGTCGATGACATCGGTCGGAAAGCCGTCGCTGGACGCCGGGACGTGCGCCCCGTGCAGGTGGACGGCGGTCGGGTGGGGCAGCTGGTTGGCGTGCCGGACGACGACCTTGCGGCCGACCTTCGCCCTTATCGTCGGCCCGACGTAGCTGCCGCCGTAGCCGTGGATCTCGGTGGAGAAACCGGGCAGGATCTCCTCCGTCGCGGTCCGGCTGGTTATCTCGTAGAAGTCCGTGTCCGCGGTCGTGGACGTCGGCGCGAGCGTCGGCGGGACCGGCAGCGGAACGGAGAACGGCGTCACCGGCGGGGCCGCGGTCACCTCGTCCGCTACCGCCTCGACGGTGCCGGTGTGGCCGAGATGGGCAGCGGGGTCGGCGGGCGCACCGACCGCGGCCAGTGCGGCACCGCCGTCACCACCGCCGACGGTTGCCAGCCAGCCGGTGCCCGCCGCGGTCGCGGCCACCCAGGCGCCCAGCACGTTTCGTCGGCTCACCAGACGACTCATCAGCGATTGCCTCCACCATGGTTGGTGCGCTCCGGACAGTCGCCGGACGGCCAGCACCTTCCCTGGGCGCACACGCTGATGCCTACCCCTAAGCCCTCCCACTCTCCGGGCTGCCCGCGAATCCGCTGACAACCCGCGGCCGGTTCGGCGAGCTACTTCGCGTCGTACTCCCGCCGGGCTCGGTCTATGTCCTCGGTGTGCAGCACCGCCCAGTTCATCAGCAGCCAGAGGGTGTCCAGCAGCGACCGACCGACCGGGGTGAGCTCGTAGTCCACCCGGGGCGGTATCTCGGGATAGACCGTGCGGTTGACCAGACCGTCCCGCTCCAGCGCCCGCAATGTGGTCGTGAGCATCCGCTGGCTGATGCCGTCGACGCCGCGCCGGATCTCGGTGAATCGCAGGGGCCCGTTTCCGAGCGCGTGCACCACCGCCACCGTCCATTTGTCACCCACCCGGCCGATGATCTCCCGGGCACGGCCCGCCGCCCCGTCCTGGGAATCGCCTTCGAGCGGACCGGGGGAACCGGCCGTCCGCCCGGCAGACCACGTTCGCATACCTGATCGCCACCCTTCACCGCCACCCACCCTCTCACCGACCGGACCTGCTTTGCGGCCCTACCTCGCCGCGTGTGGAGCGCACGGAAAGGACTCCACCAGAGTGGGGAGCTGTAGGGGTATGCGCCGCACCCGGCGCGATGGACATTTCCCCAGGTGGGCGCCGCCGCCGCCAGTGCCACCGGCGTCCCGCGGAGCATTGAGTCCATTGACAGGGGTGTGCCCGTTCATGTCCGCCGCGCTGCGCCGACCGGGGCTGCTGCTCGCCCTGGCCTGGCTCGTGGCCGTCCTGCTGGCCGCGATGGTCCCGGAACTGTTCACCTCCCGGGATCCGCTGGCGACCAGCACCGCGGACCGCCTGCTCGGGCCGTCCTGGAGCCACCCGTTCGGTACCGACCAGCTGGGCCGGGACCTGTTCACCCGCGCGGTCCACGGCACGAGCCGGACGGTTCCGGCGGCGCTGCTGGCCACGGTGATCGGGCTGGGCGCGGGCACCCTGCTCGGGCTGCTCGCCGGGTTCCTGCGCGGCTGGACGGACCTCGTGCTGATGCGGATCGTGGACGTCCTGCTGTCGATCCCGGGACTGCTGCTCGCGCTCGCGCTGATCGCCGTTCTCGGCCGGGGGGACACCGTCGACGTCGCGGTGGCGATCGGGGTCGCCGCCATCGCGAGCACCGCCCGGGTGATGCGCGCCGAGGTGCTGCGGGTGCGGGAAAGCCTGTTCGTCGACGCGGCCCGTTCGGGCGGTGCGCGCTGGCACCGGGTCCTCGCCCGGCACGTGCTGCCGAACTCCATGGGGCCGGTCTGGGCCCTGACGGCGCTGCTGTTCGGGGCGGCGATCCTGGGTGTGACCACGCTGAGCTTCCTCGGCTTCGGCACCCAGCCGCCGACCCCGGAGTGGGGCTCGCTGGTGTCGACCGGCCGGAACTTCCTGCGCGGTGCCTGGTGGATGTCGATCCTGCCCGGCGTGGTCGTGGCGCTGACGGTGCTGGCGGCGAACCGGCTGTCGCACGAGTTCGGGGACGAGCCGGGAGCCGCCCGATGAACACGGTTCCCGATGTGGCGCAGGAGCCCACCGGCACCACCACCACCGGCACCGGCACCGGCGTGCCCATCACGGACGCGGGGTCCGACACGGCCGCGGCCGCGGGGCCGGACGCGCGGCCCGCCCTGCTGGAGATCGACGGGCTGGAGGTCGACTACCGGCCGCGCGGCGAGGTCGTCCACGCCGTGCGCTCGATCAGCCTGCGGGTCGCCGCCGGGGAGGTCGTGGCGATCGTCGGGGAGTCCGGGTCGGGGAAGTCCACGACCGCGCACGCGGTGCTGCGTCTGCTGCCACGCTCGGCCCGGATCGCGGCCGGCCGGATCCGGTTCGACGGCCAGGACGTCACCGGCCTGAGCGAGCGCCGTTTCCGGGCGCTGCGCGGCCGGGACATCGCGCTCATCCCGCAGGAGCCGACGACGTCCCTCAACCCCACCCAGCGCATCGGCGCGCAGGTCGCCGAGGTGCTGATCCTCCACGGCCTGGCCGACCGGCGGACGGCCGGGCGGGAGGCCCTGCGGGTGCTGGCTGACGCGGGCATGCCCGAGCCGGAACTGCGGGCCCGCCAGTACCCGTCGCAGCTCTCGGGTGGCCTGTGCCAGCGGGCCCTGATCGCCGTCGCCATCGCGGCGAAGCCGCGGCTCATCGTCGCGGACGAACCGACAAGTGCCCTGGACGTCACCGTGCAGCGCCAGATCCTCGACCATCTGTCCGGCCTCACCCGGGACGCGGGGACGAGCGTCCTGCTGGTGACGCACGACCTGGGGGTGGCCGCCGAGCGGGCGGACCGGATCCTGGTCATGACGGACGGCCGGATCGTCGAGGAGGGTGCCCCGGAGCGGATCCTCGACGAACCGGAGCACCCGTACACCCGAGCGCTGATCGCGGCCGCGCCGAGCCTCGAACCCCGTCCACGGGCGGCACCGCGGGCGGCACCGCGCCCAGCGCCGGCGACCCCAGCGCCGGCGACCCCAGCGCCGGCAACCCCAGCGGCAGGATCCCCCGCGACAGCGAGGGACGTGCGGCCACCGGCCGCGGCGCCCCCGCCCGAACCACCGCACGTACGCGTCGACGACCTGGTCAAGGAGTTCCGGCTGCCCCGCTCCGGGCCTTCCGCCCGGACGGTGCGCGCGGTGGACGGCGTCAGCTTCACCATCCAGCGCGGACGGACGTTCGCGCTGGTCGGCGAATCCGGTTCGGGGAAGTCGACGGCCGCCCGGCTCGTGCTTCGGCTGACCGAGCCGACCTCGGGGCGGATCGCGCTCGCCGGCGAGGACATCACCCACACCCGCGGCGAGGAGCAGCGGGCGCTGCGGCGCCGGATGCAGATCGTCTACCAGAATCCGTACGCCTCGCTGAACCCCCGGTTCACCGTCGAGCAGATCATCACCGATCCGCTGGCCTCGTTCGGCGTCGGCAGCCGGGCCGAACGCCGGCAGCGGGCCGCCGAACTGATCGATCTCGTCGCACTGCCCGCGGCCATGCTGGGGCGGCGTCCCGCCGAGCTCTCCGGCGGCCAGCGCCAGCGGGTCGCGATCGCGCGGGCTCTGGCGCTGCGCCCGGAGCTCCTCGTCTGCGACGAGGCCGTCTCGGCGCTGGACGTCTCGGTGCAGGCACAGATCCTCGACCTGCTCGGGCGGCTGCAGGCCGAGCTGGGCGTGAGCTACCTGTTCATCTCGCACGACCTGGCGGTCGTCCGGCGGATCGCCGACGAGGTCGGCGTCATGCACCGCGGCCGGCTCGTCGAGACCGGCAGCACCGAGGCGGTCTTCACCGGTCCCGCCGATCCGTACACGCGGGAGCTACTGGCCTCCATCCCGCGCCGCCGGCCGAAACCACCCAGCTGACCGTCCGACCACCAGGCAGCAGACACCGACCGACGGGCACCGCACACCGCAGCCCTTCTAGTTCCCACGCGTCATCGCACGTCATCCGTCCCGAGGGGGAAATCCGCATGTCGAGAACCATCCGGCCGCGACGGCCGGCCCGCCTGGCGCGAGCATCGCGCCTGCTCAGCGCGTTCGCACTCGTACCTGCGCTCGCGCTGGGTCTCGCGGCGTGCGGCGACAGCGGGGACGACACCGGCGGCGAGGCCGCCTCCGCCTCGCCCACATCCGGCGGGACACTGACCATCGCGCTGAGCAGCGATCCGGTGAGCATCTACCCGCGGGCGGTGAGCCCGATCGTGCGCGACGTGGCCCGGCCGATCGTCGACTCGCTGGTCACGCTCGACCCGAAAACCCGCCAGCCGGTGCCCTGGCTGGCCGAGAAGTACGAGGCCAACGCCGACGCCACCGAGTACACCTTCCACCTGCGCGCGGGCGTGACCTTCTCCGACGGCACGCCGCTGACCGCCGCGGTGGTGAAGCGGAACTTCGACGACATCCTCGCCAACGCGGCGAAGAGCACCGGGTCCGCCGCGTTGTCGACGCTGAAGACCAGCGGCTACACCGGCACCGACGCCGTGGACGACCTCACCGTCGTCCAGCATTTCGGCGCGTCGTTCCCGGCGTGGCCGGTCGCGCTGGCGAGCACCGGATTCGGCATCCTCGCCCCGGCCACCCTTGACCTGCCCTACGAGCAGCGCTTCGACAAGGTCGTGGGCTCCGGTCCGTTCGTCCTCGACTCCTACACGAAGAACAGCGAGATCGTGCTCAGCCGGCGCAGCGGCTACCGATGGGCGCCCCAGTACCGTTCCCGCACCGGTGACGCCTACCTGGACAAGGTCGTCTACCGGATCATCGCGGAGCCGAGCGTGCGCGCCGGCGCCCTGCAGAACGGCCAGGTCCAGGTGTCGACGTCGCTCAACCCGGCCGACATCGAGGCCGCCGGGTCCGCGGGCGCCACGGTCATCACGCAACCGCTGCCCCGCAACACCGAGGCCCTCGTCGTGACCGGCGCCGACCGGACGCCGCTCAACGAACTGCCCGTCCGCCAAGCGATCGTGCACGCCGTCGACACCGGCGCGATCCGCGACTCGCTGCTGCACCCGTCGTTCAAGCTGCCCACGAGCGTCCTCACCTCGACCGTCATCGGGTGGTCGGACCAGTCCGCGCACCTGAAGACCGACATCGACGAGGCGAACCGCCTGCTGGACGAGGCCGGGTGGCGGCGCGGCGGCGACGGTGGCATCCGGGAGAAGGACGGCAGGAAGCTCACTGTCGTCTTCGGCTGGATCGATCGCGGCAACCCGTGGGACCAGGGCCTGGTGGAACTGCTGAAGGCCCAGCTCGCCGAGGTCGGCATCGATCTGCAGCCCCGGCTGGACACCGCCGCCGCCGCCGTCGAGGCCCTCGGCAAGCATGACCAGTACGACCTGTTCCTGGCGGGTGTCGCCGGGGGCATCGACCCGGACAACGGGCTGCGGGGCAGCTTCGCCAACGCCGCGCCGAACATCTACAACGTCCAGGACACGGCCCTGCAGCCGCTGTTGCAGCAGCAGGCGGTGACGACCGACCCGGACAAGCGGGCCGGCATCCTCGCCGACGTCCAGGAGCGGATCGCCGAGCAGGGCCTCGCCGTGCCGCTGGTCGAGGACACCGCGGTCGTCGGCGTGGGGGCCAACGTCCACGACTTCGCCCTCGACTTCGACTCACGCATCCCGCCGCTGTTCGACGTCTGGGTCTCCTGACCTGGTGGGCGACCCGCGGGGGGGGGGGGGCCGCGCCCCGCCCGCGGGGGGGGGGGGGGGGGGGGCGCCCCGCGCGCCCC
>NZ_JALKFY010000008.1:51569-147915 GCF_023242985.1 Frankia sp. Mgl5
CCCGCGGGGGGGCCCCGGCCGGGGGGGCCCCCCCCGGGGGGGCCCCCCCGGCCCCCCCCCGGCGGGTCCTCGGTGAGTACGTCCGCCAGGACGTCCAGCCGGTCTGCGACCCGGCGGACCGGCAACGGTTGGCTGGCTGCCGGCTAGCGAGTAGTCGCGGCAGCCGCGCGACGTCCCCGCGCCGCCGTCAGCCCCTCGCCTTGCGGACCCACTCCTTGCCATCCGCCGCGACTCCTTCCAGCACGCTGAGCGTGTGCTGGAGACCAGCGGCATCCTGCGTGACCCGGGCAACCGCCTCCGGCTTCTCGCCTTCGAGAACTTCACCCAGCGCCGATTCCGCAGTGTTCATCTTTATCTCCTGCCCGTTGACGAACACCAGCGCGAAGGTCTGCGCCGCGCTTGCCGCCCCCGTCACCCGGACGGACGCGATCACTTCGAAGCGGTAGTTCATCCGCCCCCGATCGGAGATCTCGCCCGTGTCGAGGTCGAGGACGGCGTCGAACTGACGCACGCCGTCCATGGTCAGCAGGAAGACCGAGATTCGATACTTGCGGAAGCGCCAGGGGCCATGGAGTACACGTGCGCGCCCGGGCCGGCCGGCGGGAAGCTCGGCGAAGGCATGAGAGATCACCTCACTCGGCTTCAGCCGGTAATGCCGCAGCGCCCGATCAAAAATGATCTTCCGGTCACAGTCAGCCAGGTGGCGATCTCCCTGTCGGACGGGCGATCGGCCAGCACCTTGCGCCACCGGTCGAACTCGGCCCGCCGGACCGCCAGCACCGCGCGGTTCTCGTCCTGCTCCGCGGCGAACAGCCGGGACGAGCGGGTGCTGTCCAGTCGGTAGCGGGCCCAGACCCGTCTGGCTGCTCCGGAGACTTCATGCCGGGCCCGGTGAGGGCACCCACACCGAGCCGGGTAGGTCTGACGGTATGGGAACGCGGATGGCGTCCAAGGGGTCCTGTCTGGGCCCGCGGATCAATGTTTCCGAACCGGGCTCGATGCTCCCCGACCTGGTGGCGGTTCTGCGCCGCCGGTTACGGATGGACGTCGGCTGGCTCGGCCGGTTCGTCGACGATCTTCTGGTTCTTGAGGTGCTGTGCGGGGATGCAGGGCGGTTCGGGCTCAGCCCGTACTCGACGGTGCGACGCCCGGGGTCACTGTGGGGAGCAGTCGAGCGGGGCGATCTGCCGTCGCTGGTGCCCGACACCCGCGCGGATCCTCGTGCCGCCGAGCTGGCGGGGGCGCGGGAGCTGGGTGTGCGTGCCTTCGCCGCGGCGATGCTCACCGACAGCGAGGGCGAGTCGATCGGCATGATCGGCTGTGTGGGGAGCGAGCCGATCCCGGCGCTGCCCCAGCACGATGGCGGCTTCCTGCGCCTGCTCGCGCGGTTCCTCACCGACTTCGTCATCGATGTTCGCGACCTCTGGGACAGACAGAGCCGAACCTGGCGCGAGATCCGTGCCGCGCTGGACGGCGCCGCGCTGCGAACCACCTTCCAGCCGGTGGTCGACCTGCACGCGGGCCGACGTGGCCGGGTCGTCGCGGTCGAGGCACTGACCACGTTCCCCGCCTTGGACAGCTCACCCGAGGACGTGTTCAAGAAGGCGACGACGGTCGGCTTGGGCCCCGAACTCGAACTGGCCGCACTGGGCCGGGCCGTTCAGTCACTGCCCGACATCCCGCCCGGGGTCACGCTGGCGATCAACCTGTCGGCCGCGGCGCTGGCCGACGACGCGGTCGAGCTGATCCTGTCGACCGGTTCACCCGAGCGCCTAGCAGTCGAGATCACCGAGCACGAGTACATGGTGGACAGCGACAACCTGGCACGGGCCTTCGACACGCTGCGCGACCACGGCACCCACATCGCCGTTGACGACGTCGGCACCGGTTACGCCGGCCTTGAACAGCTCCTACGACTACGACCGGACATCATCAAGATCGACCGGTTTATTACTCACGGTATCGACCGTGATCCGGCCCGGAGGGCAGTCGCCGCCGGCTTGACGACAGTGGCGACCGCGATCGACGCGAAGATCGTCGCCGAAGGCGTCGAATCACACTCTGAAGTAGAAGCCCTCCGGGACGCGCACATCCGATACGCCCAGGGTTATCTCCTCGGCCGTCCCACCCCCAACATCCACGACGCGTGCTCGAGACGGCCGAGGTGCCAGCAAAAGGAGCGTCCGAGAAACGGGTAGCGCCGGGACTGTCGCATGCCGCCGGGAATGGAGGGCTTTGTCGCGTTGAGGGGTGGTGGGACGCGGCGGTCCCGGCTGGTGCTGTCGGCGACGCCTGAACGCTGACCCCCTGTGGCGCGGTGGGTTCGAGCACTCGTCGACGTCGGGTCCCGGGCCGGCCTGCTGTGGACGTCCCCCGCAGCCTCGGCGAGGAGGGGCTGACCTGCGGCCGGACTCCTGCAGCCGTTGGCTCGCCGGATCGGAACGCAGACGCCAGTAACCGGGATGCCGCCCGCCAGTGGGGTAGTACTAGAGGGTGTGGTGGCAGCAACCCGTCAATGGTGACCTCGGCCTGGTGACCGCCCTGCCGATGGCGAGGCTCGTCGCGGTCTGCCCGGTCTGCCCCTGGCCCATTCACCTCGCAGCGGTCGTCTCCCCCAGGGGAACGACGGCCTGCCTCGACACCGACGCCCTCGAACAGGCGATACGGGTACATCTGGCCCAGCACGGTATCAGCGATGACGAGGACTGACTGATCGATCGGACGCTGTCGCGTCACCGCGCGGCTGCGCCTCCAGACGTGACCCCTCCGCTCGAAATTTCGGCTTTTTCCCGGCGTCCTACCGGCCTGCCTTCGGCACCGAGCGCCAGCCTCGACCCAGATGAAGCGGCCGGCGAGCACCTCCCGCGCCGCCGTGTAGTTGCGGGTGTCGTCGTTGCGCCACAGCGCCGAGAAGGATGTCTCGACACGGCGTCGCGCCTGCCGGCAGAACAGGTCGGCCAGGTCGGCCACAGGTCGGTCGCGATCGGCTCGCCGTCCTCGTCGAGCATTCGGGCCCGCACGACCGCCGCGCTGATGGCGAAGCGCAGGTGCGTGCCGATCCGGCCGAATTCGACGAAGGAGCGCGGCGACGTACCGCTGCCGACGGCGAGGCCGGGCAGCGAGCGGCTGTAGATAGGCGGCCGCCCGTCCGGCCGCTCATGATCGGCGGAGCGAGAGCATGCCGTCCGACTGAAGGTCGAACCGTGCCCCGAAGCCGCGGCTGATGCTGTCAAGAATCTCCTGTAGCCAGGCGGAGTCTTCGGGGCCGGCGTACCGGAGTCGCATCTGCCGTGCCTGCAGGGGCATCACACACAGGTCGATCAGCTTCCCGCTGCCCGGATCGACCGACACGAAGTACGCCAGCCGCAGGTCGTCCCGATAGCTTTCGTAGCCGGCGATCCCCTCATAGTCGTCGATGAAATCGCCGCACCCGTGCAGGATGAGCCTGTCCCGGTATATCTCGACAGGCCGTGGATGGTGCGACGAGTGTCCGTGCACGATGTCGATACCGCCGTCCACCAGCCGATGCGCGAAGCGGATCTGGTCGTCATCGACGCCGTAGCCCCAGTTGGAGCCCCAGTGGATGGATGCGACGGCGAGGTCACCGGGCCGCTTCACCTGCCGAACACGGCCCGTGACCTCGTCGGCCCAGCCGTCCGACAGCTCCGGGACGAGGTCAACGCCGGCCCTGTCCTCGGTCGCGGCCCATGTCGCTGGAATGCCGCTGGACGGCAGCCCGAACGAGAAGATCAGGACCCGCCGGCCGCCATCGATCGACACAACCGCGGGCCGGCGGGCCTCTTCTGCGTCGTGTCCGGCTCCCGTCCCCATCAGCCCGGCACCGGACAGCACATCGAGCGTCTCGATGAGCCCCCGGCGACCGAAATCGAGCAGATGGTTGTTTGCCAGCACACACACGTCAGGTCGGGCGGCAGTCAGGCAGGGCAGGTTGTCCGGGCTCATCCGATAGTGGACTTCCTTCCCCGCCGCGAAGGCATCGCACCGGGTGATGGCGGTTTCCAGATTCAGCACCCGGACATCGGGCGCAGCCTCGTCCAGCGCTGGCAGCGCATCTCCCCAGGGCCAGGCGAAGTCGACCGGGTGAGGGATCGGGCCGTTCACCGCCTCTGCCAAATCGACGTAGCTGCGGGCATCCCAGACGTATCCCTCGGAAAGGGTCGGGTCACCGGGATGCGGCAGGATCTGGTCGATACCGCGGCCGAGCATCACGTCGCCGCAGAGGAACAACCTCACCGCACCCTCGCACACGGTTCCACCTTATGGGCGACAACCTCCGCCGGCCGAGCCGAGCGACCCGGTTGCAGCGACGGCAAGACGATGGCCCACAGTTCCGACTCCGGCGAGATGGGCTGAATGTCCCGCATCGTGGGCGATCCAAGAAGCCTGCGGGTTGCCAGAACTCGGACACCGGCCTTGACCTGGGCTTTAGGGTCTGTTCCAAGTTCGGATCATGGGGTTGGCAGGCTGCGTAGCCAGAGGATGGATCCGCGCAGGTGGAGTCCTGCGGCGTAGCTTTCGGGTGTCTTGTCGTAGCGGGTGGCCAGACCCCGCCATTCCTTGATCTTGTTGATGCCGCGTTCCACGGTGTTGCGGTCTTTGTAGAGCGTGGCGTCGTGGCTGACCGGGCGGCCTCCGGCGCTGCCGCGCTTCTTACGGTTGGCCATCTGGTCGGCCTTCTCCGGGATCACCGCCCGGATCTTCCGTGTGCGCAGGTGGGCGCGGTTGGCGCGGGAGGAGTACGCCTTGTCTCCGGCGACCGCGTCCGGCCGGGTCCTGGGGCGGCCGACCGGTCCACGCACCTTGATCTTCTTCAGGACCGGGAGGAAACGCGGGCTGTCCGCGGCCTGTCCGGGGGTGAGGATGATGGACAGTGGGCGGCAGCGCCGGTCGGTCGCGAGGTGCACCTTGCTGGTCAGCCCGCCCCGGGAGCGTCCCAGTTCGGCGGCCTTCAGGCGGGCCTTGCGGCGTCGGCGTACCGCGCGGCGCCGTGCCCGTTCGGCTTCCTCTCCGCCCTCGGGCGCCTCGGTTACGGAGTCGTTTTGCCCGGTTTCTGAAGCCCCTTTTCCTCAGTCAGGGCCTTCTCTATGTCCTCCAGGAGGTCCGGGTCGACCACCATGCCCGCCGCGTGGTGATGCGCGCGGGCGACGGTGGAGTCCACGCTGACCAGGCTGAGATCGACATCGTCGCGCGCCGCCGCCTCGGTGATCATTGCGTCCATGAGGGTCCGGAAGACCCCGTCACGCGCCCACAGACGGAACCAGTCGTAGATCGTCGACCAGGAGCCGTAGCTGTTCGGCACGTCCCGCCAGGGGCTGCCGGTACGGAACCTCCACATCACCGCGCTGAAATAGCTGCGCAGGTCAGGGATCGGTCCGGACGCCCCCAGCGGGAGGTGCGGCTCGATCAACTCCCATTCACCATCGGTCAGATCACCACGCGTCATACAGCCGTGCTACCAGCCGAAGCACCCGAACGAAGGATGAACACCCTGATTGTGATCCGGACTCAGAACAGGCCCTAGGCGGCTCGTTCGCATTAGTTGATCAAGCCGCCGAGGACGGGTTGGCGCTTGATCCGTTCCTTGGTCAGGTCTGCGACGGGGTGGTCGGGCCGTGGTGGTTGAAGGTCGCGGCCACTGTGGGGTCGTCGTCCGTTGTGGTGGGCCGTGTACTCGACCAGGACGGTGCGCAGGTGCCGTTCACCGACGATCAGCATGCGGTCGGTGACCTCGGTCCGGACGGTGCGGATGAACCGTCCTGCGTAGGCGTTCGCGCGGGGTTCGGGATGGGATCTTGACGGTGGCGATGCCGACTGTCCTACTCGCCGAGGCACAGGACGGCGTCACGCGTCACGCGCACCTCGGGGCCCGCCGGATACGCGGCCCTCCGACGAACGCCCGACCTATGTCCAACTATACAGCAGTTGACACCGGTGCATACTGTTGGACCGCATCACATTCGGTATGCCGGGTACAGGCGGGTTCGCCCGGCCTTCGGGCAAGATAGGTGGTGGGCGCTGTGGTACGACAGGGGGGAGAAGGTTCGGGTCTGTTCGACCTGATGGAGATCGGGCTGGGCATCATTGGGGTCGCCGATTATCGGGTGCGCAGGGTGAACCAGGCCACCTGCCGGATCCTCGGACGGAACGAGGACGAACTCGTTGGTGTCCGGTGGGAGACGCTGGTCCATCCAGATGACCGAGAGGCTCACCTGGCAGAAGCGCGACAGAACCATGCCGCTGGCCAGACCCACTGGCAGGGCATCGTCCGCTTCGTGCAGCCGAGCGGGTCTGTCGTCCATGTTCTGGCGACGTCGGTGATCCTGACCGACGACGTGGCCCCCGAGGAAGCCGAACTGCCCTATTTCCTCGTCCAGTTCCAGGATCTCAGCCAGCAGCTGGCGTCGCACCGCCACCTTCGGCTCGTCATGGAAAACACCCCAGTCACCCTGGCCCTGGTCGACAGGGACGGCTACGTCCTGTTCAACGAGGGTGCGATAGGCGAAGACGCGGTCCGACGCCTGGAGATCGCGCGACGGCGCAGCATCTTCGAGGTCTTCCGAGATCTACCTGATGCCCTGGATCTGACCCGCCGAGCGCTGGCAGGCCAGCGCGCCTGCGGCGTCTTCTCCGCCTACGGACACTGGTACGAATCACAAACGGTTCCGATCTGCGATGCGCAGGGTGTCGTGCAGTCGGTCGCCATCGTGTCCCACGACGTGACCGAGCGGGAGATCGCACTGGCCGAGCTGCGCGCCCGATCTGCTGAACAGGCACTGGTGGCGGAGATCGGGCGGTGCGCGCTGGGCAGCCCCGATCCGGCATCTCTCTGGCATCAGGCGACGACAGCGATCTCAGGCCACCTGTGTGCCGATCGGGTGACTATCAGGGCGGCCGATCCGGACTCCGGTCTACCACACGTCGTTGCCACGGCTGGTTCGGCGGCACCGTATTACCCGTCTCCCCCACCATCAGCCGCGCCGGACGGGACGGCGCTCGCGGGCAGCCGCACCGACCCGCCCCGTGGGATCGCGGCGGACAGCGCGTCCTCGTCCCTGACCATCCCGATCGGCCAGCCCGACAACCCAGGCGCTCTGCTCACCATCGACCGCCGCAACCCCGGTTCCTTCGCGCGGCATGAGGTGATGTTTCTCGAGATGGTGGCGACCGTGCTGGCAGCGGCCGACGAGCGCTTCCGCATCGAACGTGACGCCCAATATCAGGCCCGGCACGACGGGCTCACCGGGCTACCGAACCGAACCGCGTTCCTGGACCGCCTGCAGCGAACCCTGACCCGTGCCGGACACGACCGCCGTCGCACCGGGCTCCTGTTTATCGACCTCGACAACTTCAAGAGGGTCAACGATTCGTACGGTCACCAGACCGGCGACGACCTGCTCCGCGAGGTGGCCACCCGGCTCCAGCGGGCCGTCCGTCCCGAGGACAGCGTCGCCCGCCTCTCCGGTGACGAGTTCGCTGTGCTCTGCGACCGCGACCCCGCGTTACCCGACGTCCAGGCCATCGCCCGGCGCATCGTCACCACCCTCGCCGCCCCACAGATCGTTCTCGCCGGCCAGCCGATCACGGTCGCCGCCAGCATCGGGATCGCGCACTCCGACGGCCAGCCCATCGACGCCGACGAATTCCTGTGTACTGCCGACATGGCGATGTACGCAGCGAAGCGGAAGGGGCCGGGTCGCTGCCTTGTCTTTGACGAGTCGATGCGGACCCACATCCGCCGCCACTTCAACACAAGAACAACAGCCGGCGGACGCTGACCGCCGCCAGGCGGCAACTCGCGACACACGGCAATCGAAAAGCGCACCGGGCCGTCGGCCACGGAGCTCGCGCTGCCACGTCGCCAGAGAACGGCTCACGGCGCGCCACAGCGTCGGCCCTGCCTGCGGTTACCGACACGAGGCCGATCGTGGCACACCCACCACCACGCCACACGCCATCACCACGTCGCCCACCTGCCAGTACGGTCCGCGGACGAAGCACCGTAATCTGGGAGTCCTCGGCTCTTGGTTGCCTCCTGGTGGCATCGTAGGCCACCCGGCCGGACAGCGAGCGCGGAGAGATAACCTGAACATCACTGATGATGTTGGGAGGGTGGGGCGTGAGCGACACTCCGACGGGTCCCCGTCGTTGGAAGACCCTGGTAGACAAGGTGGACACGGTCGAACTACGGACCGATACCCCGCACTCTGCGCGCATGTACGACTACTATCTCGGCGGGAAGGATAATTTCCCGGCCGACAGGGAAGGCGCCGAACAAGCTATCGCCGTTTTCCCAACTTTGCGTGATGCCGCTCGAGAGAACCGGGCCTTCCTGGTCCGTGCGATCCGGTATCTGGCCGGTGAGGTCGGCATCCGGCAGTTCCTGGACATCGGGACAGGCATCCCGACCAGCCCGAACCTGCACGAGGTCGCCCAGGGCATCGCCCCGGACGCCCGAGTGGTCTACGCCGACAACGACCCGATCGTCCTTGCCCACGCCCGGGCTCTGCTGACCAGCACCCCCGAAGGGCGCACTGTCTACCTCGACGCCGATGTACGCAACGTTGATCAAATTCTGGCCGCCCCGGCGCTGCGCGACACCCTCGATTTGACCCGCCCTGTCGCGCTGTCGCTTCTCGCAGTCTTGCCCTTTGTCGAGGGCGACGCCCCCTACACCATCGTCCGCAGCTTCCTCGATGCTCTTCCCGCTGGCAGCTACCTCGTCCTCAGCCACGGCACCGCCGACCTCGATCCCAGCGCTCAACGCATCGAGACCAGCTACCGTGAGCGGGGCCTGGAGTGCCAGTTCCGTAGCCGCGCGGAGGTGGAGCGACTGTTCGATGGACTGACTCTGGTCGATCCAGGAGTGCAGGTCATCCACCGGTGGCGCCCTGACGGTACCGCAGATCACCTCTCCGATGCCGAGATCTGCGGCTACTGCGGGGTAGGACGCAAGTAACCCACAGGTATCCAGCCGCTCGTTTCCCTCACCGTTCCAGGATCTTTCGCGGGTGACAGTTCCGTCCAACCGAGCCAGCGAATCTTAACCGTAGATCTTCCCGTTCGGAGCCTCACATACCGCTGGCATTTTACTCGGGGGCGACAGCCGAGGTCGCTCAGGCGGCCCGTTCGCCAGAAAATACGCAGCCAAATCAGTCCCCTTCGCCGGATGAAGGAGGTGCGCAGGGCCTCGGCAAGTTTGCTGGGTAGCGATCCGTGGGCTGTTCTGGGGGGGGTTCCAGTGAGGCTGGGTCGTGGTGGGGGCTACTCGGATCGGGCCCCGAAATCGGACAGGGTGATCGGGTTCTGGCGACGATCACGCGACGGACCAGTACCGAAGTTGTCCGATAAGCACCGGACACTGCATCCCGGTCGCGCAGCACAGCGGCGAGCGCGTCGGGGGCAGAACCCATCCCAAGCTGCCACTACGTAACCGCGGGCATGATCTCTTCTGCCACCCATTGGGTGTAGTCGAGGTAGTCCTCGAGGTGGTTGACACTGGGGATCGGCACTGAACTCATCGTCACGCCCAGCTCATTGAACCAGCAGAGCCGGTCGATGATCTCCTGTTTGGTCATGCCTGCCCGAGCGCGTGGGTCTTTCTGCACAACATGACCGTCACCGACCCGCGTGGTGGCGAAGCCGTAGAACACATCAGTAAGCTTGCCGCTGTAGTCGGGCTGCGACTTGATAAAATCGATCTTCGTCGGGATTTCCTCGGGTTTGGTGAGGAATGGCCACCAGCCCGAAGCGTAGCGGGCGGTGCGCCTCAGCACGGCATCGGCGTCACCACCGAACCACACCGGTGGGTGTGGTTTCTGGACGGGCTTGGGCTCGAACGCGACGTCCCGGAATGAGACGTACTTGCCTTCGAACTCTGGTTCCTCCTTGGTCCAGAGCTCGATGATAGCCTGAATGTACTCCTCGCTCATCGCTCCGCGTTCGTGGAAGGGAACACCTAGAGTTTCGAACTCCTCTTCCAGCCAGCCCACCCCGAACGTGACGGAGACGCGGCCGCTCGATAGCCAGTCGATGCTCGCGAGAGCTTTGGCAGTGATGACGGGGTGCTGTAACGGCAAGATCGCGATGCACGAGTTAACTCGTATCTTTTCCGTGACGCCGGCCAGATAGGCCATGGTCGGGTACGCACTTAAGTAGTGCGGCCCCGAAAGTTCGACATGACTTTTCGGGATGATGTGGTGTTCGGGTACGCTTATCATAGCGTAGCCGAGCTTCTCGGCCCACTTGGCGAGACGAGTCTGGTCCGCGCCCGTTACTTTAGTCTCCCACGGTTGGCATGTGGCCTTTAGCCGCAGCAAATGCGGCATAGAAAATCCCAGTTTCACGTCTTCTCCTCGCCGACCTGGTGCATCACAGTTGTCCATCCATCTGGCGTCGTGGGACACCTACGGTCATGCCCCGCATGGATGCCTTGGCGGCCTCCAGCCTCGATCACCCATCCCTCCGCCGTAGGACTCTACGCCTAAATCGATACCTAGTTCCAGTCTCGACATGGCATGCAGGAGCTAGCGGTGGTTTGTTGGATCAGGATGGTAGGTAGAGGCAGAGGCCGTGCCCTGCGGAGGGATAGTCAAGACTTGTGGATGGTGATCGTTAGGCGGCTTGGGTGACGGGTGTGGTGGTGGGTCGTTCGGCGAGCTGGCCTGTGCTTCGAAGAGGCGCCGGCGCGGACGAGGGCGACGAGGTGGGGTGCGTTGACCGCGCGTCAGCGGGCCTGGGCGGCGTCGATGAGTTTGAACGCCATGGCCAGTCCAGCGGCGCGGGAACCGGGCCCTTTGGTGACCCGGGTGCGGTGGCAGACGGTCGCGAACGTGGACTCGATCGGGTTCGTGGTCCGTAGGTGCACCCACTGTTCGGCGGGTAGTCGTAGAACGCCAGCAGCACGTCCAGATCATCGACGATCTTCGCGATGGCTTTGGGGAACTTCGCCCCGTAGGCGGCGGCGAACACCTTCGCCGCGGCGGTGGCGTGGGTCTTGTCCTCGGCGTTGTAGATCTCCGCCAGGTGCTTCCTCGCGCCGGGATGCGCCGACTTCGGGAGCGCGGCCAGCACGTTCGCGGTCTTGCGGCACCACGGTGGGGAGGATCGCCGAGGAGAACCGCTGCCGTTCGCCGGTGGGCGGGTCGACCCTGCGGTCGTTGACCCGCGGCGCGGTGACCTCGACCGCACCGGCGGCGGTCATCACCTGCCCGAGCTGGGCGTGGCCGTTACGGACCACCAGCCGGCGGCCGCGGTCGTCACGCTCGTCGGAGAGCTCGGCGATGTAGGCGGCGACCTCGGCTTCCAACGCGGCCACGAGCATCCGCCGCGTACCTTCCCGGACGATCTCATCGATCAGCGACGGCCTGACCGTCGAACCGTCCTCGGGCGTGCTGTTCTCGGGTACTACCGTGAGCACCGGCGTGCCTTCCCGACCGACGCGCCAACGTCGACCTAACTGAGACCTCAACCTCGATCACCGGGAAGGCACGCCCCTCCCCAGCCGACCCACAGGTCTCAACCATTGCTCTGACCCGCGCTGATGGTGGCGATCAGGGTTTGGAGTTCAGTGGGTGGGGGCGTGGTGAACCAGGTGTTCCAGCAGAACGAGAACGCGCAGCGCACGAGGGTCTGGTGACGGCGGATCGCGAGGTCGGAGCGGACCTGGAGATCGGCCCGGCCCAGTTCGTCCTTGACCTGCTTGTAACTCTGCTCGATCCAGTTACGGATCCCCTTGAGTCGATGCGGTCGGACTCGACCCGATTGTTCTCCCGCCCAGCGCCGAAGGGACAGGCTTCCCGACCCGGACCCCCGACCGGCGCGTCCCCGACCAGCGCAAATGCGGTCACACGCCGCCCACGTGTACCACCCTACCAGGCAGTAACATTTTGTTGGTTTTTTGTTGGTCTTCGGGTTCAGGAACCACTCTCGACGGTGTGGGATCGATACCGTGGGTCCGGAGGAGATGAAGCGGGTCGGCCCGGTACTCGAGGCCTTTGCCGAGCAGATGCTGGGCGGGCTGCGGCGACGTGATCAGCGAGAGAAGGGCGAGCTGTATCTGCGTGGCCTGCTGCTTGACGGAAAGCGCAAGTCAATGCGGCCGATGGCGGACCGGCTCGGGATCGATCATCAGCGTCTGCAGCAGTTCATCACCAGCTCGACCTGGAGCCATTCTGAGGTTCGTCGGCGATTGACCGGGTGGGCGGTCGGGTTCGTGGATCCGGTCGCGCTCGTCGTGGACGACAGCAGTTTCCCCAAGGACGGTCCGGCGTCGCCCGGGGTAGCCCGGATGTACTCCTGTGCTCTGGGCAGGGTCGGGAACTGTCAGATCGGGGTGTCGGTGCACGCGGCGACCGACTGGGCCTCGGCGGCGCTGAACTGGCGGTTGTTCCTGCCCGCCTCGTGGGACGACAGGGCCCTGGACGATCCGGATCAGATCGCGGCGGCCTGGGCCCGGCGGGCGCGGGCGGCGATTCCCGACGACCAGCGGCATCACGAGAAGTGGCGCCTCGCCCTGGACATGCTCGACGAGCTCCACGGGTGGGGAATGCCGGTGCGCCCGGTTGTGGCGGACGCCAGCTACGGCGACGTCGCCGCGTTCCGGCAGGGACTGACCGACCGGGGTGTCCCCTACCTGCTGGCGGTGACGTCGACCGCGACCGCCTACCCCGCCGACGCGGTGCCGGTCCCCGTGCCGTACCCGGCCGGTGGCCGGCCGCCCTTACCCGCCCGGCCCGACCCGCCGCGGGATCTCAGGGCCCTGGTCACCACCGCTGGACGCTCCGCCGGCCGGTATGTGACCTGGCGGGCCGACGCCCCGGTGGCCACCGCCAACCCGGCCGGGGCCATGTGCTCGCGCTTCGTCGTCCAGCGGATCCGCCCCGCAAGCCGGAACACCACCTACGCCCCGGGCCGGAATCCCCCGGAATGCTGGCTGTTGGCCGAATGGGCGCCGGGCGCGGCCGAGCCCAGCGACTACTGGCTGTCCACCCTGCCTGCCGACGTCCCGCTGCGCGGCCTGGTCCGCCTTACCAGGATCCGGCGGCAGATCGAGCATGACTACCGCGAGCTCAGGGACGGCCTGGGCCTGGACCACTTCGAGGGACGTTCCTGGACCGGCTGGCACCGTCACGTCACCCTCGTCAGCATCGCCCAGGCCGTCAGCACACGACTGCGACGTGGCCCGGAAGCCCCTGTGTCAGCCTGGCCCTCGCTGGCCTGAACCTTGCCCGAGTCCCCGCGCGAACCGGCCGGAGCCCACAACGGCGGTCGACGGCGAAGGCCGGCTCAGCGGGAAGGAGCACACATGACAGGGCCACTCGGTTGACAGAGCCGCTTGTTGACGGGGCCGCTCGGTTGACGGGGCCGCTCGGTGGGCGAACAAACCCACCGGGCGGCCCTGTCAGATTCCTCAGCTACGGACGTAGGAATCGACCGTCGGTCCTTCGTAACTCGCCTCGACGCCTTCGGTGCCACCCGGCACACCGGGCTTCGGACGGGCGATGAAGTCCTGCCTGGACGGGGACGACCCCGGCTTGGAGAAGTCCAGCTCGCCGGTCAGCCCGCCGGTGTCGACCGGGCTGACGGCGGCCTTGGCGGCGAGGACGCCCGCGGGGGTGAGATCGCCGTCAGCGCAGGCCTTCTCCAGGATCAGCTCCATGACCTTGGACGTGGCGTAGCCGGTGACAACGCTGTTCGACGGCTCGACGCCCGGGAACTTCGCCTTGTACGCCTTCAGCAGGTCGGCCGCGGGCTCAAGGCCGACACCGCCGGTCGGGCCGACGAGATAGAAGTGCTCGATCAGGGCGTCGCGGGCCGGTGTGTCGAGCAGCGACGGGATGTGGGTCGGGCCGTTGCCGAGCAGCGGCACGTTGAGCCCTGCTCCCGCTGCCGCGGCGGCGACGCCGGCGGTCTGGCTGGGCTGGGTGGTGAGGACGATGGCCGAGACGTTCTCGGCGGCGAGGGCGGTGACCCGGGAGGTCATGTCCGGCTCGGCCGGACCGATCCGCTGCTCGACGACGGTCATGCCGTGCTGCTGAGCGAAGAACTTGCTGCCTTCGAGCGCGTTGTTGCCGTACTCGCTGTCGTGGAAGATGTGGCCGATCTTGCCGCCTTCGCGGATCAGCCCCTCCTTGAGCAGGTAGTCCAGTCCGTTGATGGTCTCGACGTCGTAGGTGGGCCCGACGACCGCGTAGTTCTCGCTCGCGGCGAGGTTCTTGGCCCAGGCGAGCGGAATACCGATCAGGCCGTCCTTCTCAAGTTCGGGGATGAGCGCCGTCGCCATCCCGGAACCGAGGACCTGGACGAAGCCGAGGACGTCCCCGGAGATCTCGGCGTACTGCGAGACCGCGGTCTGCACGTTGTATCCGTGGTCCCTGACCTCGAGTTCCACGGTGAACCGGTCGCAGATGCCACCGTCGGCGTTCACCTGGTCCCAGAAGATCCGCTGACCCTCGGTGACCTCCTTCCCGGCGGCGGCGTTCAGGCCGGTGAAGTCGGTCAGCACCCCTAAGCTGATGACATTTCCCTCAATTCCCGGACCGGTTTTGACGGGGCCGCTCGTGCTCTCCGCCGGTGGTTCCTCGTCGGCCTTCGTGCTGCACGACGCGGCGGCGACGAGTGCGGCCGCCGCGACGATCGCAGCGACCGGGCGCATCAGCCTGTGGTGTCTGACTCTGTTGCCACGCATCCTGGTTTCCTTTCGTGTCATTTGTGAGCGGAAAATGCGCGCGGAGGACCGCTGCGGCTCAGTCGGTCAGTTCAGAGCACGGGTAGTTGAAGGCGACCGTCTCGGGACGAGACACTACGGAGAAGTAGATCCGCCCGTGGTCAGGTTGGCGCGTTCCTGGCCGCGCGTCTCATACTCGCGAGCTTCAGTGAACGGGCTATCCCTGCCAGGCCGGTGGGCCAGAAAATAATCACCAGGATCACGGCCGCACCGTACGCATAACGCGCGGCCTCAGAATAGCTCACCCCGCCGGTACCAGGCTCGGACAGGCCGGGAATCGACGCGGCGTACTCCCCGAGCACATATGGCAGGGCGGTGACGAACGCCGCGCCGGCGCAGGCGCCGCCCACCGAACCGAGCCCGCCCAGCACGATCATCGCCAGGTACTGGACCGAGATCTCTATCGCGAACGACTCGGGCGCCACACTGCCGATGGCCAGCGCGAACAGCACTCCGGACAGCCCCGCGTACATCGACGAGAGCAGGAACGCCTTCGCCCGGTACGAGGTGACGTTCACGCCGTTCACCGAGGCCGCGATCTCGCTGTCCCGCACGGCGCGCAGCGCCCGGCCGGGACGTCCGTTCAGTGTCGCCCTGGCGAACAGGTAACAGCCCACCGCGAGGACCAGGCCGAGATACCACAGCCGCTCGAACTTCTCGAACTCGACGTTGAGCACGTAAAGCTCGGGGTCGCTGTCGTCGAAGGTGAACCCGAACAGCGAGAACTCGGGGACGGTGCGTCCGTTGTGACCGCCGCTGACCTGGTCGACCGAGTTGAAGACGTGGATGCCGACGAACACCATGCCCAGCGACGCGATACCGAGGTAGAGGCCCTTCAGCCGGGCACCGATCGGGCTGAAGAGCAGGCCGGCCAGACCTGAGATCCCGACCGCGAGCACCATGCCGAGCAGCGGCGGCAACCCGAGACCGACGTAGGGGTGGGCGCCGGCGTCGTTGGACTCGCCGGACAGCCAGCAGTAGCTGATCCCGCCGACCGCCAGGAAGAACGCGTGCCCAAGGGAGAGCTGGCCGGTGGTGCCGACCAGGATGTTCAGGCCGATCGCGCCGATCGCCGCGCCGAACACCGCGAAGCCGGTGCGCAGCCAGAACTCCTCAAGGTAGAAGGGCAGGACGGCCAGCACCGCGACGAGTGCCATCAGCAGCAGGCTGCCCACGGCTGGGCGGCGGAAGCCCGGCGGACGGCCCCGACCGGCCGCTGTGGCGGTGCGCGGCGGCGCGGCGGGTGGCGGCGCGGCGGCCGTGCTCTGCGTCGTCGGGTCAGACACGGTGCAGCTCCTTCGTCCCGAACAGGCCAGCTGGCCGGGCGACGAGCACCAGCATCATCACCGCGTAGGGGACGACGACGCTGAAACCGCCACCGAGGAAGGTCAGGTTGGCGTTGTAGCCGGCGAACAGCGACTCGGCCACTCCCACGATCAGGCCGCCGGCCAGCGCCCCGGTCGTCGAGTCGAGGCCGCCGAGGATGGCGGCCGGGAACGCGGCGAACGCGATCGTGCGGAGGTTGGGTTCGAGCCCCGGCGTCGGACTGCCGGTCAGGAACACGGCGGCCACCGCGGCGAGGCCGCCCGCGATGATCCAGGCGACCGCGCCGACCCGCGCCTGCCGGATACCCATGAGGGCGGCGGCCTCACCGTCCTCGGCCGCCGCCCGCAGCGCCACGCCCCAGCTTGTGAAGCGGAACGCGGCGAACAGCAGGCCGATGAGGACGAACGCCACGACGATCGCGATCAGCCGGTTCTCGCTGATGCTGACGCCGCCGACGCGGACGACGCCGGCACCCCACGGCTGACCGAGCGACAGCACCCTCGAGCCGATCCGCCTGGTCAGGTCGGTCGTGATGATCAGGTCCAGGCCGAGCGTCATGATCGTCAGGGATGCCACGTGCGCACTGCGCACCCTGGAGAACAGCACCCGTTCGGAGACGAAGGCGACCAGCGCGGTGGCGACGATGCCGATGGCGACGGCGGCGAAGAAGCCGACCGACGGCTCCAGCCGGGCGATGACATAGGCGCCGAGCAGCAGGAAGGCGCCGTGTGCGAAGTTCAGGATCTCGCTGGCCTTGTAGATGATGACGAAACCGAGCGCGATCAGGGCGTATAACGACCCGAGCGACAGGCCGTTCATCAGGAAGGAAAGAAAGGTGGTCACAGCTTGGGCTCTCCGGTCGGGGCGGGGACGCGGCCGAGGCGCTCGTCGCTACTGCTGGGATGGTGCCGTGGTGTGGTCTGGTCCTGCCGATATGTGACCTGAACTCGCCGTGGTGTGAGCCGAGATCGCACCGGTGTCGGTGCCGGCTGTAGTGCCGAGGTAGGCGGCGATGACCGCGGGGTCGTTCTGAATCTGCGCGGGCGTGCCGTCGGCGATCAGCCGGCCGAAATCGAGCACGCTGATCCGGTCGGCAACGGACATGATCATGGACATGTCGTGCTCGACGAGCAGAACCGTGATCCCCAGCGACTCGCGAACCGCCAGCACGATCTCCGACATCCGCCTGGTCTCCTCGGCGTTCATTCCGGCGACCGGTTCGTCGAGCAGCAGCACCCGCGGCTCGGTCGCCAGCGCGCGGGCGACCTCGACCCGTTTACGGTCGCCGTAGGAAAGGGTTCCCAGCGGCAGGTGGAGGACGTGGCCGAGGCCGACGAACTCGGCGATCTCGACAACCCGCGCACGGTGCAGCCGTTCCTCCCGGACCGCCCACGGCAGTTTCAGCCCGGCGCTGACGAAGCCCGACCGGGTCAGCAGGTGCCGGCCGAGCATGATGTTCTCCTCGACCGACTCGTTGGGCGAGGCCGCCATGTTCTGGAACGCCCGGCCCACGCCGAGCGCGGTGATCCTGTGTGGCCGCAGCCCGGTCAACGTCGTCCCACCGAGGCGGACGCTGCCGGCTGAGGCGCTGTACACGCCGGAGATGACATTGAACAACGTCGACTTCCCCGCGCCGTTCGGCCCGATCACGGCGTGCACCGTGCCGGGCTCGGCCCGCAGCGACACCTCGGACAGCGCGGTGAGGGCCCCGAACCGCACGGTCACGGCCTCGACGTCGAGCGCTGCGACTTCGCCGCGGACGGTCCGGGCAGCGCCGACACCGCGGCCGGGCCTCGTCGGAATCGGCACGGCCTACCTGCCCCCGGTCGCGGCACCGGCGCCACCCAGCAGGCCGAAGCGGCCCTTCTCGGGCGGGATCCAGCGACTCAACGTCGCCGCCGGGACGGGGCTCGCGGAACCCCCACGGCCACCGCCGAGACCGCCAGGGCCGTCCGGGCCGCCAGGGGTGTCGCCCGCCCCGCGTCGGCTCGCGTCGTCGCCGGGTCCCCGGCCGAGGTACAGGGAGGCGATGCTGTCGGACACGGCCAGCTGGGCGGCCGGCCCGGACAGTTCCACCCTGCCGAGCTCGAGGACGTAACCGCGGTCGGCGACGCCGAGTGCCATCGCCGCGTTCTGCTCGACGAGCATGACCGACGTGCCCGCTCGGTTGATCTCTTTCAGGACCTCTCCGATGCGCGCCACGATCTGCGGCGCGAGACCGAGCGACGGTTCGTCCAGCAGCAGCAATCGAGGGCTCGACATCAAAGCCCGGCCTATGGCCAGCATCTGCTGCTCGCCGCCGGAGAGCAGCGCGGCGCGTTGTCCGCGGCGCTCGGCGAGCCGGGGGAACATTGCGTAGACCTTGTTCCGGGCTTCGGCCCTGGCGGCGCGGTCGCGGACGGATATCGCGCCCGCCCTGAGGTTCTCCTCCACGGACAGCCGTCCGAACACGCGGCGTCCCTCCGGCACGAGAACGACGCCGCGGTTGACGACGTCGACCGGGTCCACACCCACCAGGGACCGCCCACCGAATGTCACTTGCCCTTTGTCAACCTTGGCCCGGTGGCGTTTCAACGAGCCGGTGACGGCGCGGAGCAGTGTGGTCTTGCCTGCCCCGTTGCTGCCGAGGACAGCGACGATCTCGTCGGCCCCTACACGCAGGTCAACCCCCCGCAGGGCTCGAATGACCCCCGCGTAAGTGACCTGCAGACCGCTGACGTCCAGTTCCAAGACCGCACTCCGTCGACTTGTTTGTTGATGGGGATGATCGGCGTGTTCCGGCGTGAAGAAGGGACGAATGTGCCATAGGCGGCCGATCATGTATCGCGCGAGTCGACGACACAAGTGTTGGTAGCTTTTTCCCAGTACTTTGTTAGGTTGCCTGCGCGGCCCGCGTCGGCGCGCCGCCTGATCAGAGGACGCGCTACCGCCTTCGTCCAGTCGCGCCGTTGTCGGAGTTCGTCGGGCCCCGGTTCCGCCGAAGGTGGCCGCCCTGGCGGGTGCGCCGCCGTCTGCGGCTCACGCTGCCCAACCGGGACGTCGAGGCGTTGCTCGCCGAGCGGGGCCTCGACGTCGAACACGCCGCTCCCCCGTCAGGCTGATCGAGCTTTCCTGAGAGCCGCGGCGACAACCGCGATGCCCAGGCAACTCACGATCGCCGCCAGGGCGAAGGCGAGCCTGAACCCGTTTTCCACGCCAAGGCCCGGACGAGCGGTCGCAATGTCCGCTACGACGCTTCCAGCGGTATTGCTGACAGGATCAGAGGAAGAAGGGTTCTGCGCGCCACTTCTCCCTGCGGACGTCCCGAGTGCGGCGCCGAGGACTGCGACGCCGAGTGCCGCCCCCAACTGCCTTACCGAGTTACTGAAGGCTCCGGCGGCGCCCGCTGTGGACGCCGGAACCTCACTCAGTGCCAGATGGACGGCGCAGGCCATTGTCAGCCCGGTTCCCCAGCCGACGATCAGAACACCGACACCCGTGACGAGATAACCGTCGGACCAGGTACCGAGCAGGAGTACCAGGAGGGCCGATCCCACCGCCGCGAACCCGATGGCCAGCGTGCCACATTGACCGATTCGCAGGGCCGCACGGCGTGACGAGACGCTGCCAAGCATGAATCCCGCTCCCAGCGGGATCACTCGGAGACCGGACTGGAGAGGGCTGTATCCCTCGAGGATCTGGAGGTACTGGGTGAGCACGAAGAGGAGCCCGTTGAACACGAACAGCGAGAGCGCGGCGACCGTCGAGCCCACGGTGAACGATCGCACCCGCAGCAGTTCCGGTCCGACCACCGGGTGCGTCGCATGACGTTCCCAGACGAAGAAGGCGGCCAGTGCCACCAGGGCGGAGCCATGGCATGCCAGGATCGTGGCGGAGAGCCACCCCAGGCGAGGGCCCTCGATGATGCCGAATATCAATGCTGCCGTTCCGAACGCGGACAGGGCAATCCCAGACGGATCCCATCCGCCTTTGCCCCCACCAGCCCTCTGACGCCCGAGCACCACCGCGTTGATGACACCGGCCAGCAGCGAGGCGGGCCCGCCCACGAGGAAGACGGAACCCCACCAGAAATGGTCGAGGAGCAGCCCGCCGAGCAAAGGTCCCAGCGGTAAGCTCACTCCTATTGCCGCGGTCCAGTACCCCAGGGCTCTTGGGTGCTCGGCGGAGGGGAACACCGCCATGACCAGCGCTCTCGATGTCGGCAGGACAGCCGCGGCGCCGATACCGAGGACCGCGCGACATGCGACCAGGCCCGCGGGTGAGTCCGCGAAGGTGGCGGCGAAGGAGGCCAGGGAGAACAGCAGGAGTCCCGCCTCGAGTATCTTCCTGTGCCCGAAACGGTCGCCCAGGCGTCCGGCGACGAGCATGAAGCCTGCGAAGGAGAGGACGAAGGAGTCGACGATCCACGCCATGTCGGCCGGATCGGCGTCAAGGTCAGCCGCGATGGACGGGATCGCGACGTTGAGAATGCTCGCGTCGACCTCGACGACGACCAGGCCGAGGCAGAGAGCTCCCAGGATCCACCAGCGCCGCGGCCCTGCATCCGTCTCCCGCGCGTCGACGCGTCCGGAGTCTTCGCGCTCCATCGCTGGCTGGCCACCACGCATGCAGGTCAGTCCGGAGGGCGGGCCGAGGGCTTTCCCCCGACCCGCCAGGTCCGAAGTGGGGCATCGACCGGGTGTCGCGCCGGCAGCATCAGGTCATCAGGTCGAACCGGTGCGGCAGGGTCTTCCTACAGGTCGGCGTAGAGCGTCTCGTCGGCGATGAGGATCCTTTCCAGAAGGCGCGGGAACGTTCCATAGTTGCGGACCGCGTAGTGGACGGTGGCACGGTTGTCCCAGAACGCGACCGAGCCCGGTCGCCACGAGAACCGCACCTGGTTCGCCGGCTTGCGGTACTGGTCGATGACCGCCGTCAGCAGTTCCCTGCTCTCGGCACGGTCGAGCCCGAGGATGGTCGGCCGCTGCGTGAAGTTCACCCAGGCGATCTTCTCGCCGGTTTCCCGGTGCACGCGGACGACCGGATGGGCGACCACCGGATAGTCGTGCCCGGACTGGTGCAGCGCGGCCCGGTAGTCATGGGCGACGTGGTGGCCCTCGAGCCGGGCCTTCACGTCGTCGGACAGGCCCTGGTAGGCAAGCGCGGCATCGACCCAGACGGTGTCGCCGCCGACCTCGGGCAGGTGGACCGCCCGCAGCACCGCTCCCCAGGTCGGCACGAGCCGCCAGCTCGTGTCGGTGTGGTACGGGTCCCAGGTGTCGTCGCCGGCCTGCGGCGTGTGGGCCTTCTCGTACTTCTTGAAGTCCTCGCTGGCGATGCGGTGAATGGCCGGGGTGACGCCGGAGTCGGCCTTGGCCGCACCTGGATGGGTGTAAAGGGGGCCGAACTGCCGGGCGAACGCTTCGTGCTGCTCCTGGGTCAGCTCCTGGTCCCGGAAGAAGACGACCTTGTACTTCAGCAGATTCGCCTTGATCTCATCGCGTACCTCGGGCGTGAGCGGCTCCCGGAGGTCGACGCCGCTGATCTCCGCTCCGATGGTCGGTTGCAGCGGTTGGACGGCCAACGACGATCGCACGGGCGCTTCGAAGACAGTGGTCACGGTGTGTCCCTTCGGTTGGGTGAGCCGGTCAGTAGTGAATGGGGCCCTGGGTGCCGCCACCGGCGGCGATCGATTCGCCGGTGATCGCGACGGAGAGCGGGGAGGCGAGGAAGGCCACGACCGAGGCCACCTCGTCGGCGGTGATGGCTCGCCCGATCGAGATGCGGGCGGCGGCGGCCTGAATGTGCTCGTCGGAGAGAACGACCGTGCCGCCGTGGTCACCGGTGAGGGTCAGTCCGGGATGCACCACGTTCACCGTGACGCCGTGCGCGCCGAGCTCGTCGGCCAGGGTCTTGGTGAGGGCCGCGACGCCGACGTTGCGGATGGAGCCGGAGGCGAGGCCGACCTGGCGGGCCGCCAGCCCGCCGATGTTGATGATCCGGCCCCAGCCCTGGGCGATGAAGTGCGGCGCGACCGCCTGCGCGGTACGCAGGTAGCCGAGCACCTTCACGTTGAAGTCGGCGGCGACGTCCGCGGTGGAAAGGGCCTGCGCGCCGCCGGGTCCGCCGGCCCCACCGGGCCTGGCCGCGTTGTTGACCAGGATGTCGACGCCGCCGAGCTCGCCGACGGCGGTCTCGACCAGCTCCTGGACGGACGAGTCGCTGCCGGTGTCGACGATCACCGGCACCACCGTCCCGCCGGTCGCGGTCGCCAGGTCTACCGCGGCCGATTTCAGCACGTCGGCGTCACGGGCGGCGATGACGACCTGCACGCCCTCGGCGAGCAGGGCTCGGGCGATCGCCCGCCCGATACCGCGGCTACCGCCGGTGACGATCGCCCGCCGGCCTGAAAGTCGGAGATCCACTCGTGCTCCCTGTCATTCGTCCGGTGACCCGGCCACTCCGGCGGCACGGTGAAGCTCGGGACGCGCCGCCGGCCGGATTACCGAAGGTGGCGGACGCCTGTTGTGGGTTGGCCCGTCCGCCCGCTCTCGTGCGCGGTGGACGGGGGGGTCACCTGCCCAGCGGGGGCTCGGTGGCGGCCGGTGCCGTTGTCGAGGCGAGGCGCACTCCGAGCACGCCTGGCCGTTCGGGAACGCAGCGGCCGGCGCTGTGCGGTGCGGTGCGGTGCTGGTCGGTCGGCTCATATGCGCCGCGCGACACGCGGCCCTCGAACTCGGCGGGCAGGAACGCCGCGGCCCGACCACTGCGCCCAGGCCGGCGCCGCCGCGGTGGCCGTCGTCTGCCGGGCCGCCCGGGTACTGGGTACCAGGTACTGAGTACTGGGGTCAGCGCCCGCCGCGACGGTCCGGACAGCTCGCGGAGGTCACTCGCAACAGGTCGATGTGCTGTCGCGTGACCAGGTAAGCAGTCCTCAACACGGACCCAACATGACCAAATATTGTCGAGCGGTCAAGTGCGAAAATGTGGTGATGTAGATCACATCGCCAGGGGCGCTCGACGACGGAGCTCCACATGTCGATCACGCCGAGGCGGGCGACCCCGGCAGGCATTCACCACTATTTCCACCGGAAAACTTGACAATTAGAAAAGGCTGCCGCACAGTTGCTGCATGTACGTCCGCCCGATGCTGATCCGCCATCGGTGCGTGGGCCTCGGGCGGGCCCGCGGCGGTCGCTGTCACGCGGCCTGATGTCCCGCCATCCGCCGCCGAGGGGAACCGGCGGCGATGACACGTCCCGCTCGGTACGCCGGAGACGGTGGCTCGAACCTGTTGGAGTACCTCAACGTCGGCGTCGGCACGCTGCTTCCCCGCGGACACGGCCCCTGGGAAGAGGCGGTCGACCACGGCCGGCAGCTCATTCCGCTGATTCGAGGTGCTGATCCGGGTGAGGTGCGCCCCTCTCCGGCGGCCTCCCGGCCGGCCGTGTCCCCGCCATCGCCCGGCCGGAGCGCCGGACAGGCCTGAGATCGCCGGCATCCCCGAAGAAGGAGAGCCCCATGAGCCAGACCGGAACGGCACCGGTGACCGTCCAGGGTTTCCTCGACGAGCTGCAGGCCACCCGGGACGCGGAATGGGCGCCGGAGCAGCTCCGGGCCCACGCCGACCTGCGGCGGTCCCTCGAGGAGAAGGCGGACCGCGCGCGTTTCGTCAAACCAGGCGACGTGGTGCCACCCTTCGCCCTGGCCGAGGTCGGTGGCGGCACCGTCCGCCTCGACGACCTGCTGACCGACGGGCCGGTGGTGCTCGTCTTCTTCCGGTTCGAGGGCTGCCCCGCGTGCAACGCGGCCCTGCGCGGGTACCAGCTCACCCTCGCGCCGGCCCTGCGTGAGCTGGGCGCGCACCTCGTCATCGTGAGCCCCCAGATCGCCGAGAGGCTGGCGGCGATCAAGGAGCGGCACGGCTTCGACTTTCTGGTCGCCAGCGACGCCGACCGGGTTCTGATCGACTCCTTCGGTATCGGTTTCGCGCCGGACGAGACGGCGCGCGACGAATCCCGGCGAAGAGGCGCGGATCTTGGTGCGATTCTCGGCACCGGGGAGTGGGTACTGCCGTACCCGACAGTCGTCGTCATCGACCGCGACCGGACTGTCCGGTTCGCCGACGTCCATCCCGACTGGATGGTGCGCACCGAGTCGTCGGCTGTTCTCGCGGCCGTCCGGCCCCTCGTCGGTCAGTAGCCCGGGAGGTTCCGCATGGCCGACCCGACCGAGCGGTCGTCGACCTACCCCGGCTCGACGAGCACGACGAGCCCGACGGGCACGGCGGGCACGGCGGGCACGGCGGGCACGGCGGGCACGACAGATAGGCCGGGCCCGACGAACCTGGCCGGCCCGACGAGACCTGCCGCCGACACCGCCCCGGAGGGTGCTGGCACCCGGCCGAGGCCCCGCCTGGACCTGCTGCCCGAACTCACCGCGCGGTTCGCCGCCACCGCCGCCGAGCACGACCGGACGGGCACCTTCCCAACCGCGAACATCCAGGCCCTGCACGCCTCCGGGCTGCTCTCACTGACCATCCCGGTCCGCTACGGCGGGGCCGGCGCCGGGCTGACCACGGTGACCGAGGTGCTGGGCGCGGTGGCCCGGGGCGAGCCGGCCACCGCCCTCGTCCTCGCGATGAACCTGCTGTTCCACGCGCATGTCGGCGACTCCCCCACCTGGCCGGCGGGGACGTACGAGCAGGTGGTCGCGAGCTGCCTGGACGAGGGCGCGCTGATCAACGCGCTACGGGTCGAACCGGACCTCGGCACACCCGCCCGCGGCGGGGTGCCGGCCACCACCGCCCGCTGGACCGGTGACGGCTGGGAGATCACCGGCCACAAGACCTACGCGACGGGCGCGCCGGTGCTGCGCTGGATGCAGGTGTGGGCGGCCACCGACCCCGCCACCGACCCGCAGCCGCCGCCCTCCGGGGGCCCGCGGGTCGGCTCGTTCCTGGTCCCGGCCCGCACGCCCGGCATCACGATCGTGCGGACCTGGGACCACCTGGGCATGCGTGCCACCGAGAGCCATGACGTGGTGTTCGACCGGGTGCGGGTGGGCGCCGACGCGGCCGTCGGGCTGCCGGCCGGGGACACGCCCCTGCCGTTCGCCCCGGCCGCGGCCGCCTGGAACGCGCTGGCCATCGCCTCCATCTATCTGGGGGTCGCCGAGGCCGCACGCGACTGGCTGGTCGGCTACCTGCACGAACGCACCCCGACGAATCTGGGCGCGCCGCTGTCGAGCCTGCCCCGGTTCCAGAGCGCGGTCGGTGAGATCGAGGTGGCGCTGGCCAACGCCCGCAGCCTCGTCCTGGCGATCGCGCAGCGATCCGACGCCGCCGACCCGGACGTCCCGGCGCAGGCCAACGGGGTGAAGACAGCGGTGACGGCGGCCGCCGTCAAGGCGGTCGGAGACGCCGTGGCGCTGATCGGCAACCCGGGGCTGACCCGGGCCAATCCGCTGGAGCGCCACTACCGCGACGTGCTGTGCAGCCGCATCCACACCCCCCAGGACGACGTCGTGTACGCGACGGCCGGCCGGACGGCTCTCGGTCTACCCGCCGCCGGTCCTCGATGAGGAAGGACAAGCCCAGACATGACGCTTTCCACCCACGACGCGCCGGCAACGGCGACCCCGCAGGAAACGGCAACGCCGCCCGGAACGGCAACGCCGGCGCCGGACGTGGCCTCCGAAACGCCTGACGGCGAGCGGAAGAGCCCGTGGGCCGGGCTGGTCGCGCCGGCCGAGGGCGGGCAGTGGCCTCGCCCGGTGCCGGTGAGGACGGTCGAGGAGGAGCGGCTGCACCGCAAGCGGAAACTCGCTGCCGCCTACCGGCTCTTCGCCAAGCTCGGCATCGCCGAGGGACTGGCCGGCCACATCAGCGCCCGCGACCCCGAGCTGACCGACCATTTCTGGGTGAACCGGCTCGGTCTCGACTTCGGCAGGATCAAGGTCTCCAACCTGCTGCTGGTCGACGACAAAGGGGAGATCGTCGAGGGTAAGCCGCCGCTGAACAGGGCGGCGTTCACCATCCATTCGCAGATCCACGCCGCCCGACCGGACGTCGTCGGCGCCGCGCACACCCACGCCCTGTACGGACGGGCGCTCGCCGCGATCGGCGAGCCGCTGCATCCGATCTCCCAGGACTCCCTCGCGTTCTACGAGGATCAGGTGATCTTCGACGAGTACAACGGGGTCGTGCTGGACGAGGAGGAGGGCCGGAAGATCGCCGCCGCGCTCGGCCCGCACAAGCTGGCGATCCTGCGCAACCACGGCCTGCTCACCGTCGGCACCAGCGTCGAGGCGGCGGCGTACTGGTACATCGCCGCGGAGCGGGCGGCGCGGACCCAGCTCGTCGCGGCGGCGGCCGGGACGCTGCGGCTCCTGGACCACGAGATCGCCAGCGCCACCGCCAGCCAGGCACGAGGTGACGAGGGCGCCCGCTGGTCCTTCGAGGCCCTCTACGAGATCATCGTCGAGGAACAGCCCGACCTGCTCGACTAGCCTGACTAGCCCGACCTCGACCAGCTCGCTGGAAGGGTGCCGCCCCGGCCCGGTCGGGGGACCAGCCGGGGCGGCGCGTCGACGGTGAGCCGCGGTGGCTCACCCGTCCAGCGTTCGACCTCGACGAGGGCGTGCTGACCGACGCAGCCCTGGGACAACCGGGAGGTCGGCACGTCGGCGGTGAGCACGTTCGGGTTCCCGTGCACGCACAGTCCCGCTCCTGGCGGGGACCCTTCTCCGGGCTCATCCGCCGGGTCGTCGTCGAGCGGGTCGAACCAGGCCCCGGTGGGCAGCTGGACGACCCCGGGGCGCAGCTCGTCGGTCAGCACGGCGCCGGCCAGGCAGCCGCCGCGGTCGTTGAACACCCGGACGACGTCACCGGCGGCGATGCCGCGGGCGGCGGCGTCGGCGGGGTGCAGGCGCACCGCCTCCCGGCCGGCGATCTTGGCAGCCTGGCTGACCGCGCCGCCGTCGAGCTGGCTGTGCAGCCGGGTGCCCGGCTGGTTGGCGATGAGGTGCAGCGGGTAGGCGGCGGCTCGTGGCGCGCCGGTCCACTCGGTCGGTTCCAGCCAGACCGGATGGCCGGGGCAGTCCGGGTAGCCGAAGGACGCCACGGTCGCGGAGAAGAGCTCGATCCGGCCGCTGGGGGTGGCGAGCGGGTGCGCGTCCGGGTCGGCGCGGAACCGTTCGAACAGGGTGTGGTGGCCGGGCCCGCCGGGCAGCCGGTACTCGCCGGCGGCCCAGAACTCCTCGAAGGCGGGCACGTCCGTTCCGCGCCCGACCAGGTCCGTGCGCCAGGCCGTGTAGAGATGTTCGATCCAGCCGCGGGCGTCGCGGCCGTCGGTGAAGGCGTCGGCGACGCCGAGGCGGCCGGCCAGGCCCGCGAGGATGTCGTAGTCGTCGCGGGCCGCGCCGACCGGTGCCACCGCCCGGTGCATGGCGTGCAGATGGGTGTCGCGGCGGCCGCCGCCGATGTCCTCGCGTTCCAGGGTGGTGGTGACGGGCAGCACGACGTCGGCGTGCCGGGCGGTGGCCGTCCAGTGGGGCTCGTGCACGATGATCGTGTCGGGTCTGGCGAAGGCGCGGCGCAGCCGGAACAGGTCCTGGTGGTGGTGGAAGGGGTTTCCGCCCGCCCAGTGGACGAGGCGGATGTCGGGGTAGGTGTAGCGGTCGCCGTCGTAGTCGTACTGCGCGCCGGGATGCAGCAGCATGTCGGCGATGCGGGCGACCGGGATGAAGGTGGTGACCGGGTTGCGGCCCTGCGGCAGGTAGGGGATGCGCCCGGTCGGGCCGGGGTCGCCGACGTCGCCCATGGAGCCGTAGCCGTGACCGAAGCCGCCGCCGGGCAGGCCGATCTGGCCGAGCATCGCGGCCAGCGTGAGCGCCGCCCAGACCGGCTGTTCGCCGTGCTCGATGCGCTGCAGCGACCAGGTCACGGTGATCAGGGTCCGGCGGTCCGCCATCCGGCGGGCGAGCCCGACGATGTCCGCGGCCGGGATGCCGCAGATCGACGCCGCCCAGGCGGCGTCCCGGACGACCCCGTCGGCTCGGCCGAGCAGGTAGTTCTCGACCTCGCCGAAGCCGACCGTGTAGCGGTCGAGGAACGCCCGGTCATGACGGCCCTCGGTGACGAGGGTGTGGGCGAGCCCGAGCATCAGCGCGGCGTCGGTGGCCGGCACGATCGGATACCAGCGGGTGTCGACGCCGGCAGGAAGGTCGTCCCGCAGCGGGCTGACCAGTGCCATCTCGACGCGGCGGGCCGCGAGTGCGGCGAGGTACCCGGGCGTGCCGTGCCGGGTGACGCCACCGGGCGTCACGAACACGTTCTTCGCCGGGATGCCGCCGAAGGCGACGATCAGCTCGGTGTTCTCGACGATCGTCGGCCAGGACGAGGCGGCCCGCAGCACCTCGTCCGCGCTGCCGACGAGGTGGGGCAGCAGCACCAGCGACGTGCCCAGGCTGTAGGAGTTCCGGGACGAGGTGAAGCCGCCGATGGTGTTGAGGAACCGGTGGAGCTGGCTCTGCGCGTGGTGGAAGCGCCCGGCGCTCGCCCAGCCGTACGAGCCGCCGAAGATCGCCTGGTTGCCGTGCTCGCGGCGGACCCGGTCCAGCTCGGCGGCGACGAGGTCCAGCGCCTCGTCCCAGTCGAGCTCGACGAACTCCTCCCGCCCGCGCGTGCCGGCCGGCCCCGGGCCGTGTTCCAGCCAGCCGCGGCGGACCGCGGGCCGCGCCACCCGGGTCGGATGGCGCAGCCCGCCCGGTACGTTGCCGAGCAGCGGCGACGGGGCCGGATCGTCCGGATGCGGGACCACCGTGATCCCACCGTCCGGGCCGACCCGGACGCCGTAGGCGCCCCAGTGCGAGGTCGTCGGCCGCAGGCCGGTCACGACGCGGGCCGGGCCCGTCGTCAGGCGGAGGCGCCGACGGCCTCGCGGTCGGCGGTCTGCTCGCGGACGAGGCGGATCAGGGTGCCGTAGTCCCGGGCGTCCTCCAGCGGCGCGAAGCCGCGGATGAGCAGCGTGGACACCCCGACGTTGACATAGTCGACGAGCGACTCGGCGACCTGCTCGTAGCTGCCGACCAGCGCGGTGGAGTTGCCGACCGCGCCGGTGGCCTTGGCGAGCGCGGTCCACAGCCGCTTGTCGTGCACCTCCGCCTGGTCCGCGTAGCGCAGCAGCCGCTGGCTGCCGACCTGGGCCGACCCGTCGAGGTTGAACACCTTCTTCAGCTCGCCGACCTGCTGCTGGGTGACCTCCAGGATGTCCGCGGCACGCTGCCAGGCGGCCTGTTCGGTCTCCGCGGCGATGGGGCGAAGGCTGACGCTGAACCGGGGGCTGCGGCCGTACGGCTCGGCGGCGGCCCGCACCTCGCGGATCCGCTCGACGATCCCGGCGATCGGCTCGCCCCAGAACGCGTACACGTCGGCGTGCTTGCCACCGACCCGGACGGCGTCCGCGGACGCGCCGCCGAAGTAGATGGGGATGCGGCCGTCGGGGAGGACCGACGAGCGGGCACCGCGAACCGTGTAGAAGTCACCGTCGTAGTCGAACGGCTCGGCCGACTCCCACTCGCGGCGCAGCACGTCCAGGAACTCGTCGGTGCGCCGGTAGCGGGTCACCTTGTCGGTGAGGTCCCCGTCGCGGGCCTGGTCCGCGTCGTCGCCGCCGGTGATGACGTGCAGCGCCACCCGGCCCGGGTGGAAGGCGTCCAGCGTCGCGAACTGGCGGGCCGCGATCGTCGGGGCGGTGAAGCCGGGCCGGTGCGCCAGCAGCACCTTCAACGTCGTCGTCCGGGACAGGATCTGGTCGGTGATCACGAAGCCGTCGGGCATGGCGGAGGTGTGCGCGACGAGCACCCGGTCGAACCCGGCGTCCTCGTGCGTGCGCACCAGGCGCTCCAGGTAGTCCGGGTCGACGGCGGGGCCGGACCACGCCTGCGACTCGCTGCCCGCGGAGGTGCTGGCGATACCGATGAACTCGATGCTCACGCTGAGGACTCCTTCAGGATGGCGGTGGAGCCGGTGACCTGGTCCCGCCAGGTCTCGACGTGGTGGCACGCGGCGGCCCACTCCCCGACCGGCCGGCCGGCGACGGCCCGCCGCGGCGGGGTCTCGGCGCAGGCGCCCGTGGCGAAGCGGCACCGGTGGGCGAACACGCAGCCGCCCGCCGACCGCAGCGCCGCCCCGTCGGCGTCGGAGTCGGAGTCGGCACCGGCGGCTGACCGCAGCGACGCCGGGTCGAGCCGATCCTGCCGGCGGACGCTCGGCGCGGAGGCGATCAGCAACGCGGTGTAGGGATGCTGCGGCCGGCTGAACACGTCCGCGATCGGGCCGTCCTCGACCACCCGTCCCCGGTAGAGCACGACCACCCGGTCGGCGATACCGGCGAGCGAGCTGAGGTCGTGCGAGATGAGGACGATCCCGACCTCGAGCTGCCGGCGGAGCCTGTCGAGCAGCCGCAGGATGTGGTTGCGGTTGGAGGCGTCCAGCGCGCTGACCGGCTCGTCGCACAGCAGCAGCCGCGGGCGTCCGACGACGGCGCGGGCGATCGAGGCACGCTGCCGCTGGCCGCCGGAGATCTGCGCCGGGAGCCGGTCGGCGACTGCCGGGTCGAGGCCGACCTGGCGCAGCGCGTCGGTCACCTGCTCGGCCCGGGACGCCCTGGTCCCGGTACCGGTGATCACCAGTCCCTCCGCGATGCTCGCCCCGATGGTGAGGTCCGGGTCGAGGGCGCGCAGGGGGTCCTGGAAGACGAACTGGAGTGCGCCACTGCGCCGGAAGTCCCGCCGGGCCCGGCCGCGTAGCCGGGAGATGTCCTGGCCGTCCAGGAGGACCCGGCCGGCGTCCGGGGAGCCCAGCCCGGCGATCGCCCGCGCCAGGGTCGTCTTGCCGGAGCCGGTCTCGCCGATCACGCCGACGATCTCCCCTGCGCGGACGCTCAGGTCCACATCGTCCAGCACGCGGACCCGGCGGCCGCCGCCCGGCCGGGGGAAGGACAGCCCGAGGCCCTCGACACGCAGCAGATCGGCCTGCGGGACCGCCACGGTGCCGGTGTCGGCAAGGCCGGTGGCAGCGCGGCCGGTGCCGGCGACGCCGTCGTCAGAGCGGCCATCGTCAGCGCGGCCGGTGATGGCGCGGCCGTTGTCAGAGCGGCCATCGTCAGCGCGGCCGGTGATGGCGCGGCCGTTGTCAGCCAGATCGGTGTCGGCGAGATCGGTGTTGGTCATGCGGTGGCTCCTGCTCCGGTAGCTCCTGCTCCGCTCAGCGCGATCTCGCCGGCACGGACGCACCGGACGGCCCGCCCGGGCGCCTGTTCGGTCAGCGGCACCGGGTCGGTGCGGCACTCCGGGGCGGCGAAGGCACACCGGTCGGCGAACCGGCAGCCGCGGATCTCGGCGCCGACCGGCGGCGGCTCGCCGTCGATGACGTCGAGGGTGCGCCGGTCCCAGTCGCCGACCGAGGCGACCCGCAGCAGCGCCTCGGTGTACGGGTGCCGCGGCGTGTCGAGCACCTCGGCGGTCGGGCCGGTCTCGACGAGCTCGCCGGCGTAGAACACCAGCACCCGGTCGCAGAGCTCGGCGATGACGGCGAGGTCGTGCGAGACGGCCAGCACGGCCAGCCCACGCTCCTTGCGCAGCCTGCCCAGCAGTTCCAGCACCTCGGCCTGGATGGTGACGTCGAGGGCGGTCGTCGCCTCGTCGGCGACGAGGAGCTCCGGCTCGCCGGACACCGCGATGGCCAGCACGACCCGCTGCAGCATCCCGCCGGACAGTTCGTGCGGGTACTGGTGGTAGACCCGCTCGGGCTCGTGCAGGCCCATCGCGTCGAACAGCGCCACCGCGGCGCCGCGAGCCTCCCGGCGCGGCTTGCCGACCTTCACCCGCAGCTGCTCGGCGAGCTGGTGGCCCACCGTCTGCGCCGGGTTGAGGTAGGAGGCGGGGTCCTGGAACACCGCGGAGATCCGGGTGCCGCGCAGCTGCTCCCAGGCGCGCCGCGGCAGCCCGACCAGCGAGGTGCCGGCGAAGTCGATCGTGCCGCCGGTCACCGCGCAGCCGGGCGCGAGCACCCCGAGCACCGACCGGCAGACCAGCGTCTTGCCGCTGCCGGACTCCCCGACGATCCCGACCGCCTCGCCGCGCCGCACCTCGAACGACACCCCGTGGACGGCCTCGGTCCGCCCACCCCCGATGGCGACCCGAACGCCGTCGACCGTCAGCAGCTGGTCCCCCCGGCCGGTTCCCGGCTCAGGCATGGATCCTCTCCTCCTGCTCGGGGATGGCCGCACCCGGCGCGCCCGGGACGACCGAAGCTCCCGGAACAGCCGCAGCCCCCGGGACGGCCGGCACGGCCTCCGGACGGGGCGCGCCGCGACCGATCGGATCCACCGCGATTCCCGTGGTGTCGCGGATCGCGTCGGCGATGGCGTTCAGCGAGCCGGCGGTCAGCATGATGGCCAGCGCCGGGATCGCCGGCGCCCACGGCTGCTGGGCCAGGAAGCCCAGGTCGCTGGAGAGCATCCCGCCCCAGGTCGGGGCCGGCGGCTTCACCCCGATGCCGAGGAACGACAGCGAGGACACGGCCAGCAGCGCGGCCGCGGACAGCTGCGCGGTGGTGACCGCGACCGTCGGGAGGACCTTCGACCAGATGTGGGTCCGGATGATCCAGCCGCGGGACGCGCCGAGCAGCTCGGCGACCTCGACGTACTGGGCCCGGGTGAAGCCGAGCGCCGCCGCGCGGGTGACCCGGAAGAACAGCGGTGCCAGCAGCACCCCGATGGCGAGCATCGCCTGGTCGCGGCCGTTGCCGATGATCCCGGTCACGGCGATCGCGAAGATGATGTAGGGCAGGGTCATCACCGCGTCCACCAACCGCTGCGTCACCCATTCGAAGACCCGGCCGAAGACGACCGAGCCCAGCCCCGTCGGCACGCCGAGCAGGAACGCCACGGCGACCGCCTCCACGGCGCCGACCACCGATCGGCCGGTGGCGTCCATCAGCCGGCTGAGCACATCCCGGCCGAGGTAGTCGGTGCCGAGCCAGTGCGCACCGCTCGGGCCGGCCAGCAGGTTGGAGGTGTCCTGGGCGAGCGGGTCGGACGGAGCCAGCGCCCCGCCCGCGAACCCGAGTACGGCGACCACACCGAGGATCACCAGGGCGATCTTCGTGGACCGCAGCCGAGCGGCCCGCCGCAACGGGCCCGCTGCCTTCCGCGTCATTGTTCCTGCCTCTTCGCGTGCGGTGTCAGGCGCAGCAGTGCGGCGTTGACCAGGAGGTTGCAGACCACGACGAGCCCGATCATGGTGACCAGCACACCCTGGATCACCGGGATGTCGCCCTTGCTCGCCGCGTCGAGCCCGAGCTTGCCCAGGCCCGGCAGGTTGAAGACCGCCTCCGCGACGACCATGGCCCCGATGACCTGCGGAATGTAGTAGCCCAGCAGGGTGAGCGCCGGCCCGGCGGCGTTGCGCAGGGCGTGCCCGAAGACGACCCGTCGCCTCGTCAGGCCGCGGACGTCCGCCCCGGTGATGTAGTTCGCCCGCAGCTCCCCGACGAGGGAGGTGCGCAGCTGGCGGGCGAGGCCGGCGGCGGCCTCCACCGAGAGCGCGATCGACGGCAGGATGGCGAACCGCAGCCACTGGCCCGGGTCCTCGGTGAACGGCACGTAGCCGCCGGAGGGGAGGATCGGGACCGTCACCGAGAACAGCACGATCAGCCCGATGCCGATGACGAACGGCGGCACGGTGGCCACGGCCGAGCACAGCATGGTGACCGCCCGGTCGAACCAGCCGCCGGACGAGAGCGCCGCCCCGATGCCGAGCCCGCCGCCGACCAGGACGGCGAGCAGCACGGAGAGGACGGCGATCGACACGTTCACCGGCAGCGCCTGGGTGATGCTGTCGGTGACCGGGAGCGTGGTGAAGTAGGACCGTCCGAGGTCGCCGGTGAGGGCGTGGCCGAGCCAGCTGAAGTACTGGACGAACAGCGGCCGGTCGAGCCCGAAGTAGTGGTTCATCCGGTCGATGTCCGCCGGTGTCGCGGTCTCGCCGAGCACCTGGGCCGCCGGGTTGGTGTCGGTGAGGGCCCCCATCGCGTAGGTGATGAAGGTGGAGAGCAGCACCACCGGGATGCCGACCGACAGCGCACTGCGCAGCGGCCGCACGAACGCCCTGCCCCAACCGGCCCGCCGGCCGGCCGGGGCGTCAGCCGCCGCGCCGGCCGGCTCGACCGCCGGGCTGATCTCGAGTGTCGTCATCTGGAGCCCTCACCGTCGGTGGCTGGCATTACCCGACCCGGACGCCCTCGAAGCGCTGCACCGCCAGGTAGCTGCCCAGCTCCGAGACGTTCTTCTTGCGGGCGAGAATCCGCGGCGTGGTGAAGAGGAAGATGTTCGGCATCTTCTCGACCGCGACCTTCGTGGCGGCCCGGAGCACCGTCGGATACGACGGGTCGTCCAACGGCGTCTCCCGCACCTTCTGCAGCGCCGCGGTCAGTTCGGGGGGCGTCTTGCGGCCCGGGTTCATCAGGCCCTGCTCGCCGAACAGCACCTGGAACGCCTGCACAGCCGAGTCACGCCCGGCGAAGCCGTCCGTGGCCAGCGCCCTGGAGTGCTGGATGTACATGATCTGGGTGGCCTGCGCCGCCGGGATCGTCTCGATGGTGATCTTCACGCCGACCTTGGCGAGCTGGGCCTGCACCTGCTCGGCGAGAGCGGAGCTGACGCCCGTGGTGGTCAGCGGCACCTCCACGCCGTCCGGGAAACCGGCCTCGGCGAGCAGCTTCTTCGCCTTCTCCGGGTCGTACGGGAACGCGTTCTCCAGGCTCGGTTCGTGGCCGACGTACCCCGGCGGGAACGGCTGGTAGTTGACCACGCCGAGCCCGAAGGTCTGGGTGTCGGCGAGCGCCTTGCGGTCGAGGGCGTGCTTGAACGCCTGGACGACCTTCGGGTTGTCGAACGGCTTCATCGTGATGTTCACGTCGAGCACCGTCGTCACCAGCGAGGGGATGATCTGCACCTCGAGGCCGGCGGCCTTCGCCGCCTCGACCTGGCTGCCCGGGATCTGGGCGACGTCGAGCCGCCCGGACTGCAGCGCCGGGACCGCCGTCGCCGCCTCCGGCGCCGGGTACAGCTCGAAGGCGTCGACGTGGATGTTCGCCTTGTCCCAGTACTCGGGGAACCGCACGAGCTTCGCCGACTGGTTCGGCACGTACTCCGTGAGCCGGAACGGCCCGGCCCCGACCGGCTTGGTGGCCAGCCCCTTCGCGTCCTTCTCGAAGGCCGTCGGACTGACGATCATGCCGGTCTTGCCGGCGAGCAGGCTCGGGATCTGGTAGTCGGTGGCGGCCAGCCCGATGGTGACGGTCCGGGCGTCGTCGTCCGCGGCCACCGACTTCACCGTGGCGAGCTGCGCGGCGACGAGCGATCCCGGGAAGTTCTTGCCGCGCTCGAGACTCTTCTTGACCGCGGTCGCGTTCAGCGGCGTGCCATCGCTGAACGTCAGGCCGGCCCGCAGGGTGAAGGCCACCTGGGTCCCGTCCGCGTTGTACTTCCACGACTCGGCCAGCGCCGGTACCGGGTTGCCCTTCTCGTCCAGCTTGGTGAGGGCCGCGTAGGTCAGTGAGAGAGCGTGCACGTCCCAGCCCGCGGACGAGGTCACCGGGTCCCAGGAGGTGACGGTCGACCAGCCCCAACGCAACGTCCCGCCCTCCTTGCCGGCGGACGAGACCGAACCGCTGTCACCATCGCCGCAGGCGGCGAGCAGCAGGGAGGAGCCAGCGAGTACGCCGAGACCGAGGAAGCCACGGCGGCCCATCAGCGTCGAATCGGCTCGGAGAGGTGCGTTCACGGGGGACGGTCGTCCTTTCGCAAAAAAGTGGGCGCGCGGAACAGCAGGCGTGGCCCGTCGCGGCACGCGGGCAGACCGCGATCAGCGGTCACCGACGTCCTGAGCTCGGGGCTCCACCCGGGATATGTCTTCGGTAGACATGGAGACGAGAGTGGGCGTGGGAAAACTAGGGGGAGAAACGCAGCCGGCGGCTCTGGACCACGGAAAGACGGCAGGGGCAGGCGCGATCACATGGTGCGGTCAGGCTGCGGGCGGTGTCCCCGACTGGGACCCTTCCGCCGCAAACGGTCGGTACGGACGCGGCAAGTCAGCGACAGAGAGCGCTGGATGTCCGCCGGTAGTCCACGTAGCGACACGCCACGGGGAGAAATCTCGACCGCATGGGTGAACAATGCCCGACTGGCCACGACTGCGTCAACAGCTGACCAGGCACGACGGCCTCCACAAGGCGGCCCGCACCCAATCTGTCGGATATGTCCGAATCTAAGATTTTTCTTCGACATAGCAGGCCTTTCGGGGATTACCCGCCCAGCGACAGACCGATCACGGTTACTCCGACCGCCAACCCGGATGCCATCCGTAACCGGTTCGGCCGACCGGTCGTGATGCACATCACTGTTGCCGGGCCGTCGCGGTTGACGAAGGGACTACCGACCCAGCCCGTCGGTCCTGAAATCGGCCAGCGAGCGACAGCGTGATGAAGGCGGCCGACAGCCGTAGCCGGCGGCGGGTGACATCTCGACCCGCTGGAGGCCCCTCTCGACCGGCGCGTCCCGGAGCTGATCACCCGTCCGCGGGGAACGGGACCGAGCCACTACGATGACGGCGAAGGGTCGTGACTGGCGCGCTCGGGTGGAAGCAACCACCGGGAAGCGACAAAGCTGCTGGCGGCGCCGTGCGCCTGGGTGCCTCCGACGTAGACGCCTGTCCGCGTGGAGGTCCACATGCATGAGCCCGCGATGACCCACCTGTCCGCCGCCGATCCGGAGATCGGCGGCCTCGTCGAGGCCGAGGCCCGGCGCCAGTACGAGACGATCCGCCTGATCGCGTCCGAGAACTACGTCTCCACCGCGGTGCTGGAGGCGTCCGGCTCGGTGCTGACGAACAAGTACTCCGAGGGCTACCCCGGCAAGCGCTACTACGAGGGCCAGCAGGTCATCGACCCGATCGAGACACTGGCGATCGACCGGGCGAAGTCGCTGTTCGGCGTCGAGCACGCGAACGTCCAGCCGTACTCCGGCTCCCCCGCCAACCTCGCGGTCTACCTGGCGTTCCTGCAGCCCGGCGACCCGGTGATGGGCATGGGCCTGCCTTCCGGTGGCCACCTGACCCACGGCTGGACGGTGTCGGCGACCGGCCGCTGGTTCCGCGGGGTCCGGTACGGGGTCCGCCAGGACACCGGGCGGGTCGACCTGGACGAGGTCCGCGACCTCGCCCTCGAACACCGCCCGAAGGTGATCTTCTGCGGTGGGACGGCGATCCCCCGCACCATCGACTTTCCCGGGTTCGCGGCGATCGCCCGCGAGATCGACGCCGTGCTCGTCGCGGACATCTCCCACATCGCCGGGCTGATCGCCGGCGGCGCCCACCCATCGCCGGTCGGGCACGCTCCGGTCATCACGACGACCACGCACAAGACGCTGCGCGGCCCGCGCGGCGCCATGATCATGTCGGACGGCGCGCACGCGACGGCACTCGACAAGGCCGTTTTCCCAGGCCTTCAGGGCGGCCCGCACAACCACACCACCGCCGCCGTCGCGGTCGCCCTGCGGGAGGCCGCGACACCAGATTTCCGGGAGTACGCGCACCGGGTCGTCGCGAATGCGAAGGCGCTCGCCGAGGCGCTTTCCGGGCGCGGTTTCGACCTCATCACCGGCGGCACCGACAACCATCTCATTCTCATTGACCTGACGAGTCGCGGAGTCGCCGGGAAGCCGGCGGCGAAGGCACTCGACCGGGCCGGGATCGAGCTCAACTACAACACGGTGCCGTTCGACCCGCGCAAGCCGTTCGACCCGTCCGGGGTGCGCCTGGGAACCGCCGCGATCACGACCCGCGGGCTGCGTCCGGAGCAGATGCCCACCCTCGCCGCCTGGATCGACGAGGCCGTCAAGGCCGCCGGCGACGCGGACGAGGCGACCATCGAGCGGATCGCGGGCGAGGTCAGGGACCTGATGTCGGCCTACCCGATGCCCGGCTGGGTCTGACCGACCCGGCACCACCAGACCCCACAGCACCACCAGCCAGCCGGCCGGCCCAGCGCCGCCACGGCTCGCTCCGCTCGGCCCGGGCGCGCACGCCGCACCCGGGCCGAGTCGCACCCGGCGGGGATTCCCGGCCCGCAGATCCCCGGCCCGCGGGTCTCCCGCATCCGGCGCAGCCCCCGTGGCCACGCCCGCGCCCTCGGGTCCGCAACGAGCGGGCCCTGGCCGCTCGGGCACGGACGTCCCAGGACAGGGTCTCGGACACGATCACGGCGTTCGCCGGGTCACTGCCCTTCGTCTACCTGCACGCCGCGTGGTTCACGATCTGGATTCTGCTCAGCAAAGGGGCGTTCGGGGACGCGGCCGTCTTCGACCCCTACCCGTTCGGCCTGCTCACGACGATCGTCAGCCTCGAAGCGATCTTCCTCTCGACGTTCGTGATGATCAGCCAGAACCGGCAGGCCGCCCGCGAGGACATCCGGGCCGAAGTCGACTTCGAGACGAACCTGCGCTCCGAGGTGTGGTCGGTGCACATCGGCAAGGCGCTCGGGCTGGACGCGGAGGCCGTCGAACGGCGCGGAGCTCTGTTGCGCACGGCTCATCACCACGGCTCCTTCCGCGGCACAGATGACGGGTCGTGCCCGCCGGCGGGCACGACCGGCGCGCCCGCGCCGTGACGGCTGTCCGGCAAGGGTCGTGGCGCTCCCCCGTCAGATCGTCTACGAGTGGCGGGACGACGCGAACTCCCCCTCGCAGAATGCCAACGTCACCACGAGCCTCGTCCAGCAGGACTCGGTCTTCGGGCTGCTGACGGTCACCGCCGCGATCGGCGAGTCGTTGGACGGCCTCGCCGCGCAGCAGGTCCCCGTCGTGGGCTTCGCCCAGCCGGACTGGGGTACGTACCAGAACTTCTTCTCCTACCTTTACGCGGCGTCGCCCGACACCATCGGCCGCTACATCCAGGCCAGCGGTGGCACAAAGGTCGCCTTCGTGACCACGGGGGCGTCGACCTTCACCTTGCAGGTCATGGCGCGATACCAGGCCGCCTTCCAGGCGATCGGGCTCGGCACGACCGACGCGATCTCCTACGCGAGCAGCACGGACAGCCCGGCCCGGGTGATCCAGCAGATATCGGCCGTCGGCGCCGACTCCATGATTGGTTTCACCACCTCGGCGGACTTCGCCGCGATCGCGCAGGCCGCCCGCGCGGCGCACCTGGACCTCTCCAGCAGCGTCGCGCTCACCGGGTACGACCACAGCCTGCTGCCGACGCTGGGCCCGGCGCTCTCCGGTGTCTCGTTCCCCGTCTACTTCCAGCCCTTCGAGGCCGGTGGCGCGGCCATCGACCGCTACCGCACGGCGATGACCCGCTTCGCGCCGGAGACGTTCGTCCCCGAACAGCAGTTCGCCATGCACGCCTACATCTACACCGACATTTTCCTTCGCGGCCTCGAACTGGCCGGTCCCTGCCCCACCCGCGAGGGATTCATCAGCGCACTACGGAAGATCTCCAACTACGACGCGGGCGGCCTGATCGCGCCGATAAACCTCGGCAACAACGCCAGCCGGCCGCTCGACTGCTACGCCTTCGTCAAGATCAATCCCGCCGGAAACGCGTTCCAGGTCGTCCACGAACGCATCTGCTCCGACGGCACAGGCAACTGAGCCGGTCGTTCAGCCCCTTACTCCCCTGCCGTCCTGTCGTCCCGGCGGGACGGGGTTTTCTCCCGAAGGCGGCTGTGCCTGGCGCCGGTACCCGCCCGGCGCGGCGCCGAACTCACGTTTGAACGCCTTGGCGAACGCGAATTCCGAGCGGTAGCCACAGTTCGGCGACCGCGCTCAGCGGGGCCCTGGACTCGCGCAGCAGCCGCGCAGCGGTCGTCATCCGCCACCAGGTCAGGTACGCCAGCGGGGGCTGACCGACGATGGTCGCGAACCGCCTGGCGAAGGCCGCGCGTGACAGCCCGGCCTCCCTGGCCAGGTCCTCGACGCTCCACGGGCGCCCCGGATGGCGATGGATGTGGTGCAGCGCCGTCGAGACGGCTGGGTCATTCAGCGCCATGACCCAGCCGGTCAGGGCGTGCCCGGACTGCTCTTCGAGCCAGGCGCGCAGGACGTAGAGCAGCAGCATGTCGATGAGCGCGGGCACGATGGCCTTCGTACCGGCGCGGGGCCGTCGCAGCTCGTTGCCCAGGAGGTCGACGGCGGCCCGAAGATCGGGGTGCTGCCCGACCCGGGCGGGCAGGTGCACGACCGGGGGCAGGCCGTGGAGCAGCGGGTGCGGGCGTCTGGTCGAAGCTGTAGGAGGCGCAGAGCATCTCCGTGGTGGCGCCCGTGCCGGGGATGGTCATCTCGCTGATCGCCGACTCGTCGCCGGGACTGGGGTGGAAGTCGACCGTGGGCCTGCCGGGCTGGTCGACCAGTGCGTGCGCGTCCCCGTGCGGAGTGAACACCACATCGCCGACGCCGAGCGCCACGGGGGCGCCGTGCTGGGGCATGAGCCAGCACGAACCCTGCAGGACAACGTGACACCCCGCTGTGTCCCCGACCGGGAAGCGCACTCCCCAGGGGGCCCTGCACGTTGTCCGCCCCGCGTACGGCTGCCCGGTGCGTATGGCACCGAGCAGGTCGCTGAGCAGATCCATGTCAGCACCATACCTGGAACGAATGAAGACGATGGGACATGAATATCAGACAGTGAGTCATTCACCGTCTTCAACAGAGGACGTACGGTCGAGATCATCACCGACCGCGGGCAGCCCGCGCCGCATGATTGGATCTCGATGTCACTGCACGTTGTCGTCGGAACCAGCCACTCCGGAACAGCCACCGCACAGCTGCTCGCCGAGTCCGGTGACCGGGTGCGCATACTCAGCCGGCGCGGCGGCGGGCCGGAGCACCCGCTCGTCGAACGGATCACCGCGGACGCCAGCGACGCCGCCCTTCTGACCAGCCTGGCCCAGGGCGCCGCCACGCTCTTCAACTGCGCATCGCCGGCCTACGACAGGCTGCCGACCGAGACTCCGGCGCTGGCCGCCGCGCTGCTGACCGCAGCCGAACGCAGCGGCGCGCGCTACCTCAATCTCAGCAACGTGTACGGGTACGGCCCCGTCTCCGGGGCGATGACCGAGGACCTCCCCCTGTCGCCGACCACCATCAAAGGCCGGGTCCGGGCACAGATGTGGCAGGACGCCATCACCGCCCACGAACAGGGGCGGATCCGTTTCGCCGAGGTGCGACCCGGCGACTTCATCGGCCCCGGAGCGGTGTCGATGTTCAACCTGATGGTCGCGCCCTCCGTGCTGGCCGGCGAAGCAGTCCACGTCCCCGCGGACCTGGACGCGGCGCACAGCTGGGGGTACCCGGGCGACGTGGCCCGCATCCTCGTCGCCGTCAGCAGAGACGACCAGGCGTGGGGGCGGGCCTGGCACGTGCCCCCGGTCTCCGACGGCTCGGTGCGCGAGATAGCGGTGCGGTTCGCGGATCTGACCGGTTCGCCCGTCCCCCACCTGGTCAACATGTCACCGCTCGACCTGCACAACCTGGCCAGCTCCGATCCGATCATGGCGGAGGTTCCGGAGATGCAGTACCTCTACCAGCGGCCCGCCGTCCTGGATGCCACGCTGACCGCACGGACCTTCGATCTCAAGCCGACCCCCCTCGACGACGTCCTGATCGAAACCGCCCAGGCCATGACAAGATCCGCCTAGCGAGCCACGGCCGCGCCCGACCGAACCGGCCTCCGATCCGCCCGCAGAGATCATCCAGCTCGGCCGCCCACGACTCCACCACCACAACCAAGATCATCTACCACGGGCATCACAAGTGCCGTTGCAGCACTAGCCCTCGGCTATCCCCCCAAGCCCGCGCTCCGAGGCGTCCCGCGCCCCTCAGCCGCAACCCAAACCTCAACTCCGGTTCAACGTGGCGGGTGAGTGAGTCCATGGACTCACTCACCCGCCACACATCGTCTGGGAGGTGGGACTGGGGGCTGAGGGGCTCGGATCAGTCGACGGTCGCCCCGATCAGGTGATCACGCTCTACAGCTAGCTGCCAGCCGCCAGACGCCGACATGAGCTCCGGCGAACGGACGCCTTCCGCGACATGCGCTGGGTGACCCAATCCGGGCCGGAGCGTCGCCGGTTACTACTCGGAGTGTCTCGATCTCGATCCTGTGTGCATACCGTGACCAGGATGCGCCGTCCGACCAATAAAATTGGTACTTGCGACTACCCTTAGTAGTTCGTTACGGTGTCCTGGCTCGCAGCAAGCGACGGGCCGTACGCCGAGTTCTGCCCTAGGCCCGTCGTCCCCTCCTAGCGATCAGCAGGGCAGAAGCGGGGGAACCACGTTCCTCCGGACGGCCACCCGCGCACGGGCGGCCGTCCTCGGGGTGAAGTCGTCCTCGCCGCAGATGCGGTAAAGGCCGACCGGGCTTCCCGGCCCGAACCCGACAGCTAACCTCGCAGGCGTACGGGAAGGATCGTCGTGTACGCACGCATGTCTGGATCACCCAGGCGGGCCTTTCACCCGTCCCTCGGGCAGCCGCCGCGGCCGCACAGTGCCCGCATCCCGGGGTTGACGCAGGAAATCTAGACCCACCAGGTCCGGAATACTTTTACGCCGACAGAACGCCGGCGCACTGAGCCATGCTTCCCTCGCCGGGCGAATCGTTGCCGTAACTTTTTGATCCGTGTACGGATCAATTTCCCATCCGGACATTCAGAAGCTCTGTTCTTCATAGCAGAAACGAGATTCTTAGATGTCGCATGGAAAGCACCGCAGGTCCAGCCGTCCGAACACCTCCGGACGGGGACCCGGGCGAGGCCGTGCCGCCGTGGTCACCGCGGCGAGCGTCATCGGCGCGTCGGCGGGACTGATGTTCACCGCGGGCCCGGCGAGCGCGGCCACCGTCTCCGACGTCACCATCGCGCAGGCGGCACAGAACGCGGGCCTGCCGTCCTGCCGCGGGATTCCACTGAGCACCTGGGTCGCGGTGGCGCTGGCCGAGTCGGGCGGCAACACAACGGCCCACGCGACGGTCGGTGAGGACTCCCGCGGCCTCTGGCAGATCAACATGCGCGCGCACTCGAGCTGGGTCGGTAGCCGCAACCTCTACGACCCGAACGTCAACGCCTGGGCCGCGCGGCAGGTGTGCGCCAGCCAGGGCATCGGTGCCTGGAGCGCCTACAAGAACGGCATGCACGTGAAGTACCTGTCCCGCGGCGCCGCGGCGGCGGCCGCGGTGGGCGGCGGCGCCGGCACCCGGACGGTCTCGGCCGCCACACCGGCCGCGACGGCCGCGACGGCCGCGACGGCACCGGCGCCCGCCAGCTCGGGCTACATGCGGCTCGGGGTCGAAGGCGTCCGCTGGGACGTGGCGCTGGTGCAGAAGCGGCTCACCGACATCGGCTACCCGATCACCATCGACGGCCGGTTCGGTCCGCAGACCAACCACATGGTCGTCGACTTCCAGAAGAAGAACGGCCTCGTCCCGGACGGCGTCGTGGGCCCGCTCACCCACGACAAGCTGTTCGCCTGATCCAGGGGCGGCGCGCGGCCGTCGAGCCGTCCACGTCGCGGCCCGGGCACGCCGGTGCCGGGCGGCGACCGGGCGGCGACCGGGCGGCGCGGCCAAGCCCGTGGCCGGGCGAGGGTGGCGCGCCCGACACGGCCGACCTGCCGCTTCAGTGGACCGCCGGGCCGGATCCGGGCAGGCTCGGAGTTTGGGCCCGCCAGGCAGGACGCGACCAGGGCCGCCCGTCCACGAGGCAGGAGCGATTTTTGTGCTGACCAGGATCGACCATGTCGGGATCGCCGTGGCCTCGCTGGAGGAGGCCATCCCTCGTTACGAGGCGGCGTTCGGCCTGAAGGTCGCGCATCAGGAGACGAACGAGGCGCAGGGCGTGCGCGAGGCGATGCTGCTGGTGCACCACGGCGACACGGGCGGCTCCTACGTCCAGCTACTCGAGCCGGTGCGCCCGGACACCCCGGTCGGGAAGTTCCTGGCGAAGAAGGGCCCCGGCATCCACCACATCGCCTACGGCGTGGCGGACATCGACGCGGCGCTGGCGGCGCTCACCGTCACCGGGTTCGACCTGGTCAACAAGACGCCGGTGCACGGGACATCCGGAAGCCGGATCGCGTTCATGCACCCGAAGGGCCTCGGTGGGGTGCTCACCGAGCTGGTCGAGGCGGCCGAGGGCCACTGACCTCCGGCGGGACCACCGCGGCCGGGCCCCGGGGCTGACCCGGGCCCGGCCGCGGCGGCGGTCCCACCGGCCGGCGGTCCCACCGGCCGGCGGTCTCACCGGCACTGCGTCGCTGGTCAGCGGCGGCTCTCGGCGGCGGTCCACTTGCTGGTCGGGATCGGGTCGAGCGGCACGACCGACGTGCCGTTCCAGCGGAACCGCACGCTCGCCGCGCCCGCGCTCGGGCAGCACATCGGGTCCGCCGGGCGGTACAGGTCGTACTGCAGCGCCACCACCTCGCTGGTCGACCACACCCACCGCACGCTCGCGCTCGCGACGGCGTCCGTCCCGACGAACCGGCCGCGGTGGAAGAAGAAGGCCTGCTGCGGATGGCCGTCCACCGAGGTGGACAGCCGACCGACGATCACGCTGAGATCGTGGGTGGGCTCGTAGCCGTCCGTGGTGATCGGTGTGTAACCACGGCCGCGGACAAGGCCCGACGCCTCCGCCAGGCTCAACGAACCGGCCACGACGGCCGAGCCGCCCGGGCCTGACGGGCTGGCCACGGCACCTGAGCTGGCCACAGCACCCGAACCGGCCACAGCACCCGGGCTGCGCGCGGCGCCCGGTGTGGCGGCCGGGGGTGACTGCACCGCGGTCGGCGCGGCGGACATCGCAGACGCCGCCCCGCTCAAGATGACCGCGGCGGCCAGTACGGAGATGAACACGACTCGACGCATGGCGACCGCCCCCTTGGGCCTCGTATCTGCCGACCGGCCGACCGTAGGCGCACTTCGGGCTCGCCGCCCGCTCAGGGAGTGGAATGCGCGGTTTCGGAGCAGGTCACCCGACGGGTACGGGAGCGGGCGATCAGGTACGGGCGAGAAGCATCAGGATCATTCCACCCGACATGATCAGTCGAGATCCGCGCGGGACGACCGGTTCCGGAAAGGTCCGGATCAGCCGGGCGGCCAGCTCACGGACGGGCGGGCGCGCCGGCGGCGGCGCGGCGAACCGGCGCGCCGACGGGCCGGCCAGCGCCGCCAGGCACGCCCCGCCGAAGATGACGACACACCAGGCGCCGATCGCCCCGTCGGTGCGCAGCGGCCAGCCGGCGACGCAGGCCGCCCCGGACATGCACGCCATCGCCGCCGCCTCCACGACGAGCAGCGCACAGCAGGACCACATGCCCGGCGCACTGCACCGGGGATGGGTGACGAGCCCGACGAGCAGCGCCGCCGTCAACGCCAGGTACAGCGCGAGGAACGGCCAGGAGCCGACGAGCCGGGCGGGGCCGGTGAACATGACCGCCATCCCGGCCGCGACCAGCACATGCCCGCCCTCGATCCAGCCGTCCGCGGCGGACGCGTGCGTACGCGGCCCGTCCGCCGCCACCGGGCGGCGGAACAGGGCGCGCATCCGCCACAAGTGGATCATTGCGACGATGATTGAGGCCACGCCGGCGGCTACGGCCAGCGGACCGGCCAGCGGAACCAGGTCCGCGGCCACCGGGTGGCGGTGGGTCACCCCCCAGCGGCGAGCTCGGCGGCCACCAGCGAGCTGATGCGACCCGCCCGGGCCTCGTCGACGATGACTTCCAGCTGTTCGATGCTCATCTGGATCCGCTGGCCGAAGTCGTCGGTGAGGACGACCCGGCGGTCGGCCGCGGCGTGGTGGTCGATGTAGAGCTCCGGGCAGCCGCAGCTGCACTTCCCACAGAACGTGATGACGCGATTCAGGGCGTCCGACCCGCTCATGGCACCTCGCACGACGACGATAAGATCATCTGAGTGTAAGCGGTCGGGCCCGCAGAGCCGACCGAATCCGCCCACCGAGGCGCCGGCGGGTGACCGGCGGCAGGCTGGCGGCGGCCTCAGCCGTGGCGGGCGGGCTCAGCCGTGGCGGGCGGCGTCCGCCCAGGCCAGGACGGCGAGCACCCGGCGGTTCTCGGTTGGCTCCGGCCGCAGCCCCAGCTTGGTGAAGATGCTCGCGATGTGGGATTCGACCGTCTTCGGGCTCAGGTGCACCCGCTGGGCGATCCCGCTGTTCGACAGGCCCTGGGCCATCAGCTCGAGGATGCGGCGCTCGCGCTCCGACAGCCCGCTCAGGCGCTGCGACTGCGGGTAGCCGGCGAGCAGCCGCGCGGCGAGGTGCGAGTCGATGACCGGCTGCCCCTCGCGGAGCCGTTCGAGAGCGTCCTTCAACGCCTGCCGGTTGGTGATGTTGTCCTTGCGCATGTACCCGATGCCGGCGGCGCCACCGGCGAACAGGTCCGCGGCGAACGGGTCGTCGTCGTGCGCGGTGACCACCAGGACGCCCATCCCCGGGTGCGCCCGCCGCAGCGCGCGGGCCGTCAGCAGCCCCTCGTTGGTCCTGGTCGGGGGCATCCGCATGTCCACGATCGCGACGTCGGGCGGGGCGTCGCGCACGGCGGCGAGCAGCTCCGTCCCGGTCGGCACGGAGGCGGTGACCTCCATCCCGATGGTCGCGAGCAGAACGCCGAGCGCCTCCCGGATGAGCCCACTGTCCTCGGCGATCGCAACACGCACACCGGATCTTCTCACGTCCCCCGGACGGCCCGGTCACGCACCGGGATAACCCGGGGCCGTTCCGGGGAACATCCGGTAGGAACCCCGCGCTCGCCCGGGTACACCTGACGGATGCCGGTCGGCTCCGGGCGTTCCGCGACGGCGCGGCTCGCCGCCTCGACGACGGCCACGACGCTGCTCGTGGCCGCGGCGACCGTTCCCGCCGGGTGGCCGTACTGGGAGCGCCACCGGCTGGCCGCCGTCCCGAACGTGGGCGTGGCGGTGGCGCTGGTCGTCGCCGGCATGCTGCTGCGCGGCGACCCGTCGTCACGCCGGTGTGGGGAGCTGCTGGCCCTCGGCGGCCTGTGCTGCCCGCTGACCTGGCTGATGAGCTGGGACGTCGGCCCGCTGCCGCTGATCGCCGTCCTCGGCCAGTCCGCCTACTGGGTGGCCTACGCCTGGGGGCTGCTGCTCTACCCGGGGAACACCCTGCGCGGCCGGGCCGACCGGTGGTGGGTCACGTCCGCGGCGGTGATCCTGCTGGGCGGGCAGGTGCTGACGGTCGTCATCTCCCGGCCGTCCTGGAACGGCTTCACCGACGGTGTGCTGTGGCCCGCGCCGCTGCTCGTCGGCCGGGCCCGTTTCGAGGCGGCGCTGGACGTCCTGCTCGTCCTCTACGTCCTGGTGCCCGTGACGTTCGTGCTGCTGGCGGTCGCCCGGATCCGGACGGCGCGGGGCCTGGAGCGGGTCGTCGCCGGGCCGGTGCTGCTCTCGGCGGGCTTCGTGGCGCTCGTCGCCGCGGTGACCTACCCGGGTCTGATGGCCGAACCCGGGCTGGGCCGCATCGAGGACGCGGTCGCGTTGCAGGGGGCCGCGTCGATCGTCTCCCCCGTCGTGCTGCTCGCCGTCGGCGCCCGCCGCCGGCTGCTGCTGACGACGACCGCCGACCGGCTCGGCCGGGAGATCGGGTCGCCGACACCGGCGTCGGTGCGGGCGGCGCTGCGGGACCTGCTGCGCGACGCCACCCTCGAGGTCTACTACCGCCAGCCGGGCACCTGCCGCCAGCCGGACACGGAGGTGTTGGTGGATCTGCACGGCCAGGTGGTGGACCTCCCCCCGGAGGACCACCGGGGGGAACGGTCGGACCGGCCGGGCCCGGAACAGCGCTGGTACGTCCCGGTGCGGTCCGCGGCCGGCGCGCCGGTCGCGGTGCTGAGCATCGATCCCGTCCTGCGCCGCCACCGGCGGCAGGTGGCGGCGACGCTGGCCGCGGCGGCCGCGGCGCTGGAGCAGGCGCGGGCGCAGAGCGGCCTGCGCGCGCAGCTCGTCCGCCTGGGTGAGGAACGCCGGCGGGCCGCGCGCACGCAGGCCCACGAGTGGGCGCTGGTCGGGCGGGAGCTGGACGACGGCGTCCGCCGGCGCCTGGCCGAGCTCGCCGCGGCGGCGGGGGACGTCGCCCGGACGGTGTCGGAACCGGCCACCGCTCGGGCCCTGGCGGAGATCGGCGAGGGGCTGCGCGCGGCGCACGGCGAGCTCGCCGACATCACCCGGGAGGCCCATCCCGCCGTCCTGGAGCGGGACGGCCTGCTCCCGGCGTTGGAGAGTCTCGCCGCGGGGCTGGGGCTGGGCGGCCCGAGCCTGCTGCGGGTGCCCGCCGGCCGCTTCGACGCGACGGCCGAGCGGGCGATGTACGCGGCGCTCGCCGCCGCGCTGCGCGCCATCGCGGCGACGGGTTCGACGGCGCCGTGCCCGGCGGCGGCCGGAAGTGTGCGGGGGGCCGCCCGGGTCGAGGTGCGCGCCGAGGGCGCGATGCTCGTCGGCGAGGTCACCTGCGCGGTGCCGGTGGCCGGCGGGGTGCGCGCCGCCGCCGACCACGCCCGGGCGCTGGGCGGTTGGGTCGCCGTACGCGGTGTCGCCGGCGGCGCCACCACGACCCGGGTGACGGTCCCGTGCGGGTAGCGATCGCCGACGACAGCCCGCACTTCCGCGAGGGCCTGCGGGCGCTGCTGACCAGCCTCGGCGTGGACGTCGTCGCCGTGGTGGAACGCGGCGCCGACCTGGTCTCGGTGGTGATGGCCGCACCCGCCACCGCCCCGGTGGACGTCGCCCTGGTCGACATGCGGATGCCGCCCACCGGCACCGACGAGGGGCTGCGCACCGCGCGGCGGATCAAGGCGTGCCGCCCGGACGCGGCGGTGCTGGTGTTCTCCGCCGACGACGAGGCCCCCTACGCCGCCGAGCTGCTCGGCGGGGCGCTGCCGGGAACCGGCTACGCACTCAAGTCCAACATCACCCAGCGCGACGTCCTGCGCTCGACGCTGAGCCGGCTGGTGTGGGGCGAGATCGTCGTCGACGGCGACGTCGCCCGCCGGCTGGTGACCCGGCCGGAACGCGCGCCGGACCTGCTCCGGCTGGACGAGCGGGAGCGCGCGGCACTGGTACTCGCGCTGCGCGGGCAGCCGGTCGAGGCGGGTGTGCTGGCGGGTCTGCGGGTGAAGCTGGGGCTGCCGGCCGTCCCCGGCGTCAGCTGCCAGCTGCGCGCCTGGCTGCTCGCGCCGGCCGACGGCCCTGGCCCTGGCCCGACGGATCGCGCCGGCCCGCGTCTGGACGTCCCGCCCCGTGACCCCCCACAGCGTGCCGGAGCCGGATGAGCCACCGCAGCACCGCGGACGTCCCCGGGACAGGGTTGAACCTGGCCGCGTTGATCCAGGGCAGGCCCACCCGGCGGGTGGCCACCGAGCGCGGCCGGGCGAACTCCCGCAGGCCGGCGGCGCCGTGGACCCGACCGAACCCGCTCTCGCCGCTCCCGCCGAACGGCAGCGCCGGGATCGCCGCGAACGACAGCACCGCGTTGACCGAGACCATCCCGGCGTCGAGGCGGGCGGCGATCTCCTCGCCGCGGGCCCGGGAGAACACGGTCGCGCCGAGACCGTAGGCGGTGCCGTTCGCCAGGGCGACGGCCTCGTCGACGTCGGCGACGGTGCGCACGGTCATCATCGGCCCGAAGGTCTCCTCGCGCACGGCCGCGCTGTCCTCGGGGACGTCCACGAGCACGATCGGGTCGATGTACGGCACGCGCACCGACTCCGGGCCGCCGAGCAGCGCCGTCCCGCCGCGGGCGAGCGCGTCGTCGAGGTGGCGGCGGACGACCTCGCTCTGGCGGGGCAGTGTCATCGGGCCGTAGTCGGCGCCGGCGTCCGACCCGGGCCGGATGTCGGCGAGGACGCGGCGCAGCTGGGTGAGGAAGGCGTCCCGGACACCGGCGACGACGTAGACGCGCTCCACCCCGGCGCAGGTCTGGCCGGCGTTCGACGTCGCCCCCCAGGCCACCGCGCGTGCCGCGGCGGCCAGGTCGGCGTCCTCCGCGACGATCGCAGCGTCCTTGCCGCCGCACTCGACGACGACGGGGGTCAGCGTCTCGGCGCAGGTGGCCATGACCCGCCGCGCCGTCGCCGCCGAGCCGGTGAAGGCGATCTTGTCGACGCCGGCCGCGCACAGCGCCGCCCCGGTCTCGGCGAGCCCCGTCACCGCGATGAACACGCCGGGGGGCAGGTCCGGGTTCGCGGCGGCGAACGCCTCGGCCAGGTAAACACCGACGGTGGGCGTGAGCTCGCTGGGCTTGAACACGACGGTGTTGCCCGCGGCCAGCGCGTAGGCGATGGACCCCAGCGGCGTCAGGACCGGGTAGTTCCACGGGCCGATCACGCCGACCACGCCGTAGGGCAGGTGGTCGATGCGGGCCTTGTGATTGGCCAGCACGAGCCCGGTGCGGACCCGGCGGGTGCGCAGGACCCGGTGCGCGTTGCGCGCCGCCCAGCGCAGCTGCTCGCAGGCCAGGAGGAGCTCGAGCCGGCCGTCGATCTCCGGTTTCCCGTTCTCCAGGTGCATGAGCTCGATCAGGTCGCGGTCGTGGGCGGCGAGCCAGGCGTCCCAGCGCAGCAGAGCGGCGCGGCGGCCCGCGAAGCCCGCGGCCCGCCACTGCCCCGCGGCGGCCCGGGCCGACCGCACGCTCGCCGCCACGTCGTCGGCGGACATCGCCAAGTAGGTCCCGATGACCTCGTCCGTCGCCGGATTGCGTGTCTCGAACTTCGCCATCGCGACCACCGTCCCGTCTCCTCGCCCGCCTGACGCTTGCCTGACGCGGCCGGCTGTCAGCTACTTGCCCTGGAAGACCGGTGCGCGCTTCTCGCTCCGGGCGCGGCGGCCCTCCTGCGCGTCCTCGCTGGTCCAGCATGCCTGGTAGGCAGCCATCACCTCATCGGGACGCACCGCCTCGGGGTCGGCGGCCGCGTTGAACGCGCGCTTGGAGTAGGCGAGGGTCAGCGGCGCGAGGCCGGCGATCTCCCGGGCCCAGGCGAGGGCGGTGTCGAGCCCGCCGACGCGCTGGACCAGGCCCAGCTCGAAGGCCCGGCGCGCCGGGACGCTCTCGCAGCCCAGCACGATGGCGCGGGCCGCGCCGCCGCCGGCCAGCTCGGCCAGCCGGCGCAGCGTCCACGGGTCCACCGACAGGCCGAGCCGCGCCGTCGGCACCGCGAACGAGGCCTCCTCGACGGCGACACGCAGGTCCGCGGCGAGCGCGAGCTGCAGCCCGGCGCCGATGGCCGGGCCGTTGATGGCGGCGATCACCGGGACGGGCGCGCCGGTGATCGCGTGCAGCGCCCCGTAGAGCGCGTCGGTGAAGGCCTCGCCGTAGACCTGGTCGAGATCCGCGCCGGCGCAGAAGCTCGTCCCGGAACCGGTGAGCACCACGGCACGGACACCGGCGTCCAGCGCCCGGCCGATGCCGGCGCGCAGGCCGAGGCAGTGCTCGGTGTCCAGTGCGTTGCGGCGCTCGGGCCGGTCGATCCGCACCACGGCGATCTGGGGGTCGGCGGGGCGCTCCCCAGCCCCGGGCTGGGGGTCGGACACGCCGCGAAGCTCAACGTCTATCACGGCGTCAACCCTCCCAGATCTCACCCCGCTGCTCCCGAAGTAGCGCGGAGCCACCCACCAGCACATGATCCACCAGGGTCCGCGGGGCCGGGTCGGGCAGGGCCAGGCACTCCCGGCGCAGCGTGGCCGCGGCTTCCTCCGCCTCCGCCCGCACACCCTCGAACCAGGCCGGGTCGTGCGTGTGGCCGAGCAGCAGCGCGACCCGGTCGATCGGGTCGCGCGCCCGCCACGCCGCGACCTCGGCGGCCTCCTGGTACCTGCTGGCGTCGTCGGACGTCGTGTGCGGCGCCATCCGGTAGGTGTTCGCCTCGATCAGGACGGGGCCCTGACCCGAGCGGGCGTGCTCCAGGGCCCAGGTGGTCACCGCGTGCACCGCCAGCACGTCGTTGCCGTCCACCCGCACGCCCGGAAAGCCGAAGCCCGCCGCGCGGCGGGCCAGCGGCACGGGTGACTGGCGCGCGCTGGGTGTGGAGATCGCCCACTGGTTGTTCTGGCAGAAGAACACCACCGGCACGCCGAAGCTCGCGGCCCAGACGAACGCCTCGTTCGCGTCGCCCTGGCTCATCGCGCCGTCACCGAGGTAGACCATCACCACCTGGCCGGCTGCGCCGTCGAGGCGGACGCCCAGGCCGTAGCCCACCGCGTGCAGGGTCTGCGACGCCAGCACGAGCACGTAGTTGGCCACGTTGTACGCCTCGGGATCCCAGCCGCCGTGCGTGACGCCCCGCAGCAGGCGCAGCACCTCGACCGGGGGGATGCCGCGGTGCCAGACCACGGCATGCTCGCGGTAGCTGGGGAAGAGGAAGTCCGCCGGCCCGGCGGCGGCCGCCGAGCCCACCTGGGCGGCCTCCTGGCCCCGCAGCGGAATCCACAGGACCAGCTCGCCCTGGCGTTGCAGCGCCGTGGCCTCCTCGTCGAGGCGGCGCGCCCGCACCATCTCCCGGTAGAACGACTCCGTCTGCCGGGAGTCAGCACGCACAGTGAAACGCGGGTCGTCGACGAGAGTGCCGTCCGGCGCAAGCAGCCGAACACCCGTGTCGAACGGAGCGCCGTTCTCACTGCGTTCCGCCATCAACGTCATCCGTATTATTCCTGTCTGGTCGACGACACAGTTTGCGATGCCTGCGAGGAGGGGACACCCGAGGGGTAGTCATCACCCGACCCAGGGGGGCCGTCCATCGTGTTTCAAATTATTTGGATAGTGCTGGCAGGTCTCGTCATCGGTCTTCTCGCGCGGCTTATCATGCGCGGGCGGCAGGATATCCCAATCTGGCTCACCGTGGTCGTCGGTATAGTCGGCGCCCTGGTCGGAAACGTGATCGCCAGCGCAATCGGCGTGCGTAACACGGCGGGCATCGACTGGATTCGACACATTCTTCAGGTCGGCGTCGCCGTCGCCCTGGTCGCGCTCGTCGCGCCGTTGTGGGCGAACCGCCACCAGCACCATCCGGTCGGCCGCTAGCCCACCGGCGGGTCGGTGGGCCCGCTCCTCTTCCAGGGGGCGGGCCCGGTGGAGGTGGGGCCTGACCAGGCAGCCGTGCCCGCTAGACGTAGGCCTCGTCGACGTAGCACCAGCGCCAGTCCTCGCCCGGTTCGTACGAGCGGACGATGGGGTGCTCGTGGGTGTGCGCATGGGCACGGGCGTGCCGCAACGGAGAGGAGTCGCAGCACCCCACATTGCCACATGTGAGACACAGCCTGAGGTGCACCCATTGCGAACCGACCCGCAGACACTCTCCACAGCCGTCCGGCGGGGTGGGCTCGACAGGTCGTACCAACGACAGATGCGGATCTTCGCCAGCGGCCATGAACCCATTCTCCATTGACCGAACACGGGCTGCCAAGCAGGCCACCATCCCGCCCCGAAATCTCAGTACGTCCTAAATTCTGGCGTGCGAAGAACCCGTGACCGTGGACACTGCCAACCGCGGCCACCGCCACCGGGCCGGAAAATGAATGGCCGCGGTTCTCAGAAGGCGGCGTGCCGCTCCACCGCGCTGAGCCAGGCCTGCGGGTGACTGGCCTGCGGGTTGTGATCGGCACCGGCGATCACCGCGAGCCGGGCACCCTCGATGGCGCCGCCCAGATCCCGCGCGGCACCGCGCAGCAGGACGTCCCGCTCGCCGACGATGACCGTCGTGGGGCAGCGGATCTCGCCCAGCCGGTCGATCATCGAGGGGTAGGCGTTGAGCTCGTGGCCGAAGGCGGCGAGGGCGGCGGGGTCGGCGTGGTCCCCGTGCCCCAGCAGCGCGGTCGCGGCGGCGATGCCCTCCATGAGCGCGCCCATGCCCAGCCGGGACAGCAGATGATCACCCGCCGCCGGCGCCGCGGCGGTGTCCATCAGGATCAGCGACCGGACGGCCTCGGGGTGGGCCAGCGCGTACCGGAGCGCGACCACCCCGCCCATCGAATGCCCCAGCAGGTGCAGCGGCGCCAGCTCCAGCGTCGCGACGACGGTCTCGAGATCGCGGACGAGGTGGTCGAAGGTGTACTCCGGGCGGGCCGCCCGCCCGCTGGTTCCGTGGCCGCGGTGGTCGTAGGCCACGACCCGGTTCGACACGGCGCCGGCGAGCTCGCGGGACACCCCGGCCCAGTCCCTGGTGCTCCCACCGATGCCGTGCAGGAGCAGCAGCGGGGTGGATGAGTGCGCCTGGCCCGTCCAGGTCTCGACGTGCAGCGCGAGGCCGCCGACGTCGACCCGGTGGCCGAGGTCCTTCTCCAGGACGGCGAAGACCAGGTCGTCGCGCAGCGGCACGCCGAACCGGGTGTCCCCGTAGGGGAAGGGCTCGTGGCGGTCCGTACGCCGGTAGCCGCGCCGCTCGTACCAGGCGATCAGCTCGGCGCGCAGCGAGATGACGTACAGCTCCATCCGGGCCGCCGCCCACTCGTCGCGGGCGAGTGCCTCCGCGGCGGTGAGCAGACGGTCCCCGATCCCCCGCCCCTGGATGTCCGGTTGGACGGCGAACATGCCGAAGTAGGCGCCGTCCGGGCGCCGCTGGAGCTGGCAGCAGCCGACCGGCTCCCCGGCCGGGCCGAGCGCGAGGAGCATCCGGATGTCGGGCTCGGCGAGCGCGGCGGCGAGCATCTCCGGGTCGGTGCGCTGGCCGTCCAGCAGGTCGGCCTCGGTGGTCCAGCCGACCCGGCTGCGCTCGCCCCGGTACGCGGACTCGATCAGCTCGACAAGCGCGGCGACGTCGCCCGGCCCGGCGGCGCGCAGGGTCAGCTCCGCGCGATCCCCGACGGGGTGATCCGCGTCAGTGGCCATCAGGCGGCCGCGCCGAGCAGCTCGGCGGCGAGGCGGGGCAGGACGGCGCCCAGTGGCGAGTCGATGGTGAACTCCGCCCGCGCGTCGCCGCGGGTCGGGCCCTGGTTCACGATCCCGACCGGGATGCCGAGCTCTCCCGCCCGCAGTACGAACCGGTAGCCCGACATGACGGCCAGCGACGAGCCGAGCACTAGCAGCCCGCGAGCGTTCTCGACCAGCGCGACCGCGGACGCCAGCCGCGTCGGCGGCACCGTGGCGCCGAAGAAGACCACGTCGGGCTCCAGGTCGCCCCCGCAGCCGGTGCACCCCACTACGACGAAACCGTCGATCGCCCCGTCGGGGAGGGTGACGTCGCCGTCCGGGTTGACCTCGGCGCCGAGCGGCGACGCGGCGGCCACCCCGGCGGCGAAGCCCGGGTTCGCCGCGCGCAGGCGGCGGTCGAGCTCGGCCCGCGCGCTGAGCGCCCCGCAGGCCCGGCAGCGGACCCGGGCGAGCTCGCCGTGCAGGTCGATGACCCGGAGCGACCCGGCGGCCTGGTGCAGCCCGTCGACGTTCTGGGTGATGACGCCGTCGAGCAGGCCCGCGGCCTCCAGTTCCGCCAGAGCGCGGTGCCCGGTGTTGGGGCGTGCCCCGGCGACGTGACGCCAGCCGAGGTGGCTGCGCGCCCAGTACCGGCGCCGGGCCGCCTGGTCCCGGTTGAACTGCTGGTAGGTCATCGGCGTGTGCCGGCGCAGCGAGCCGTTCGGCCCCCGATAGTCAGGGATTCCCGAGTCGGTCGACATCCCCGCTCCGGTGAGCACCGCGACGCCACCGCCGGCGACAAGATCACGCAACCGGGCGAAGACCATGCTTCGAGGGTATGGCCCGCCGCCCGGACGAGGCGGCCGGGTGCCGGCGAGGCGCCCCGCGGCGCCCGGTGGTGCCGCCCACACCACAGACGTACCGTTAGCTCATGAACACGCGCTGCAAGGACCCTGCTGAGGTATCTGGTCCGAGCGCCCCGCCCTGCCACCCTGCCGGCGAGCTGACCGATCTGGCCGCCGGCCACCCGGCCGCCGCGACGACGGGCTCCTGCGTGACCTGTTCCGACGGCGTGATCGAGATGGAGATCGTCCGCCTGGAGGAGGGCGGGCTGGCCCTGGCGCGGGCGTCGGCGGGCGTCGAGGAGATCAGCATCGCGCTTGTGCAGGCGCAGGCCGGCGACACCGTCCTGGTGCACGCCGGGGAGGCGATCGCCGTCGTGTGAATGACCGGTGAACGACCGGAAGGGGTGGGAGAACCGTGTCCACAGTCGAGGATCCGATCCACATTCTCTGGATCAACGCCGGACTCAGCTGCGACGGGGACTCGGTCGCGCTCACCGCAGCCACCCAGCCCAGCATCGAGGACATCGTTCTGGGCACCCTGCCGGGCCTGCCGAAGGTGAGCGTCCACTGGCCGCTCATCGATTTCGAGTCCGGGCCGGAGCAGGGCGCCGACACCTTCATCGACTGGTTCCGCAGGGCCGACCACGGCGAGCTCGATCCGTTCGTCCTGGTCGTCGAGGGGTCCATTCCGAACGAGGACCTGATCACGAACGGGGGTTACTGGAGCGGCTTCGGGAACGACCCGGAGACCCGCCAGCCGGTGACCACCAGTACCTGGCTCGACCGGCTCGCGCCGAAGGCGCTGGCGATTCTCGCGGCGGGAACGTGCGCCACGTACGGCGGCATCCACGCGATGGCCGGAAATCCGACCGGGGCGATGGGGGTCCCCGACTATCTCGGCTGGGACTGGAAGTCCAAGGCGCAGATCCCGATCGTGTGTGTTCCGGGCTGCCCCGTCCAGCCGGACAACCTGTCGGAGACGATCACCTACCTGCTCTACCAGGCGAGCGGGCAGGCACCGATGATCCCCCTCGACGACCAGCTCCGCCCCCGGTGGCTGTTCGGCGCCACCGTGCACCAGGGCTGCGACCGGGCCGGGTACTACGAGGAGGGCCAGTTCACCACCCAGTACGGAACACCGCAGTGCCTGGTGAAGATCGGCTGCTGGGGCCCGGTGGTGAAGTGCAACGTTCCCAAGCGCGGCTGGATGAACGGGGTGGGTGGCTGCCCGAACGTCGGCGGGATCTGCATCGCGTGCACGATGCCCGGATTCCCGGACCGGTTCATGCCGTTCATGGACGAGCCGCCGGGCGCCCACCTCTCGACGACCGCGAGCGGACTGTACGGCGCGGTCATCCGCAGACTGCGCGCCATCACGATGCGCAAGGCGGACGTCGAACCGCACTGGCGGCGCCGGGACGTCCACGCAGGCCAGGACGACGATCGCGCGCGGGAGAAGGTGCTGATATGACGACCACCTCGGCGCACACGGCAACCGATGCCCGGGACGCCCGCCTGCTGGAGATGTCGTGGGACCCGATCACCCGCATCGTCGGGAGCCTCGGCATCTACACGAAGATCGACTGGCCGGCGCGCAGGGTGGTCGAGTGCCACAGCACGTCGTCCATCTTCCGCGGATACAGCATCTTCATGAAGGACAAGGACCCCCGCGACGCCCATTTCATCACCAGCCGGATCTGCGGCATCTGCGGTGACAACCACGCCACCTGCTCGGTGTACGCGCAGAACATGGCGTACGGCGTGAAGCCGCCGCCGCTCGCCGAATGGATCATCAATCTGGGCGAGGCCGCCGAGTACATGTTCGACCACTGCATCTACCAGGAGAACCTGGTGGGGGTCGACTACTGCGAGAAGATGGTCGGCGAGACCAATCCTGAGGTACTCGAGCTGGCCTGGGCCACCGAGTCGCCGCACGCCGACGAGCACGGGTACCGGACCATCGGCGACATCATGCACGCCCTCAACCCGATCGAGGGCGAGTTCTACCGCGAGGCGCTGGGCATGAGCCGGCTCACCCGCGAGATGTTCTGCCTGATGGAGGGGCGGCACGTCCATCCATCCACGCTCTACCCGGGTGGCGTGGGCACGGTGGCCTCCGTCCAGCTGTTCACGGACTACCTCACCCGGCTGATGCGCTACATCGAGTTCCTCAAGCGTGTCGTCCCGATGCACGACGATCTCTTCGACTTCTTCTACAAGGCGCTGCCCGGCTACGAGGAGGTCGGCCGGCGGCGGATCCTGCTCGGCTGCTGGGGGGCGTTCAACGAGCCGGAGCGGTGCGACTTCACCTACCGGAACATGGCCGACTGGGGCCGGAGCATGTTCGTCACCCCGGGGGTGGTCGTCGACGGCAACCTGGTCACGAACAACCTCGTCGACATCAACCTCGGCATCCGCGTCCTGCTGGGCAGTTCGTACTACGACGACTGGGACGACCAGCCGCTGTTCGTCACCCACGACCCGCTGGGGAACCCGGTCGACCGGCGGCACCCGTGGAACCAGACCACCATCCCCCACCCGAGCCGGCGCGACTTCGACGACAAGTACTCGTGGGTGATGTCGCCACGCTGGTTCGACGGCATCGACCACCTGCCGCTCGACACCGGCGGCGGCCCGATCGCCCGGCTGTGGAGCACGGCGCTGTCCGGGCTGGTCGACATCGGCCACGTCCGCGCGACCGGGCACAGCGTGCGGATCACGCTGCCGAGGTCGGCGACGGTCGGCGAGCGGACCTACGAGTGGACGATCCCCCGCTGGAGCAACACCCTGGAGCGCAACCGCGCCCGCACCTACTTCCAGGCGTACGCGGCGGCCTGCGCGCTGTACTTCGCCGAGCAGGCGCTGGCCGAGGTCCGGGCGGGCCACTCGAAGACGTGGGAGTCCTTCGACGTCCCCGACGAGGCCGTGAGCTGCGGGTTCACCGAGGCCGTCCGCGGGGTGCTGTCGCACCACATGGTCATCCGGGACGGCCGGATCGCGAACTACCACCCGTACCCGCCGACGCCGTGGAACGCCAGCGTGCGCGATGTGTTCGGCACGCCCGGCCCGTACGAGGACGCGGTGCAGAACACCCCGATCTTCGAGCAGAACCCGCCGGAGTCGTTCAAGGGGATAGACATCATGCGCACTGTCCGCAGCTTCGACCCGTGCCTGCCCTGCGGGGTGCACATGCACACCGGCGCCGGACGCACGTTGGACGTCGTCCACACCCCGCACGCCTTCACCCCCGCCGGGTGATCACGATGGCGGTGGGGACGGCGGTCGCGAGCACGGACCCGCGGGGCGCGGCCGGCCCACGGGCCCCGGCCGAGCGCGACTCGGCCGGCCCGCGGAACTCGGTCGACCCGCGCGCGGCGGCGGCCCGGGTGGACGACCTGCTCACCCGGCTGGAGCAGCTGGGCGACAGCCGGACCAGGGTGCTGGCCGAGGAGATCGTCCGAGCACTGATGGAGTTCTACGGGGCGGGCCTGGCCCAGCTCACGGCGATCGCGGGCACGGAGAACGTGCGGGCCTTCGCGGCGGAGCCCCACCTCGGGGCGCTGCTGGCCATGCACGGCCTGCACCCGGTGAGCACCCGGCGCCGGGTCGAGGAGGCCTTCGCGCGGCTCGGGGAGCTCCCCGGGGCACGCACCCTCCGCTTCGAGATCACCGGCACGGAGGAAGATCCGGTCGTCACCGTCCACTCGTCGGGCCGGCCGCCCGGCCCGACGGTGGTCGCCGCGGTCGAGGACGCCGTCGAGACGGCCGCCCCCGAGGTGACCGTGCTGGTCGAGGGGGCCGGGGCCGCCGCGCCGGGCGACCTCGCCGCGGGGCGGGCCCTGCTCCCCGTGGTCGGGGTGAGCGCCACGTGACCGCGACGCTGCGCCGCTACCTCGCGCCCGGCACCGGCCCCGGCGCCGCGCGCTGCGAGCTCTGCGGCGAGCGGATCGCCGAGGAGCACGGGCACATCACCGACCTGGACACCCGTTCCATCCTCTGTTCGTGTCCCGGCTGCCGGCTGCTGTTCACCCGCGCCGGCGCCGGCGGCGGCCGCTACCGGGCGGTGCCGACGAGGTACCTGTTCGCCGCGGCCTTCCCCGCCGGGGCCGAGCTGCTCGCGGCGGCGGGCATCCCCGTCGGGCTGGCCTTCTTCGTGATCCACGACGGGGCGGTGGGCGCGTTCTACCCGAGCCCGGGAGGCGCGACGCACTGCGAGCTGCCGGCCAGCACGACGGCCGGCGGCTTCGGCGCCGACCTGGCCGCGGCGGTGGGCTGGCAGCTCACCCCCGAGGTCGAGGGCCTGCTCGTGCACACGACACGGGACGGCCAGAGCGGCTACCTGCTGCCGATCGACGCCTGCTACCGGCTGGTCGGCGAGCTCCGGCTGCACTGGCGCGGCTTCGACGGCGGCACGCAGGCCCGGCAGCGGCTCGCCGCCTTCCTCGCCGACGCCCGCCGCAGAGCGGGCTCACCCGACAGCGACACGGACGCGCCGGACAGCGGAACGGATTCGCCGGACAGCCGAGCAGATTCGCCTGACGGCAGGGCTGGGGCCCGCGATGGCTGACCTGAGCTTCGACTGCCTCGACGTCGCACCGCAGCGCTACGCGGCGGCCCCGACACTGCTGTTCCGGCTGCGCATCGTCGAACGCGGCGGCGAGCGGCTGCACGCGCTGGCGCTGCGCTGCCAGATCCGCATCGACCCGGGCGCCCGGCGCTACGACCCCGTCGAGTCCCGCGCGCTCACCCACCTGTTCGGGACGGGCCCGGGCCCGCCGCACCCGATCCAGTTCGCCACCGTCTCCACGGTGGTGCCGGGCTTCACCGGCTCCACCGAGACCGAACTCGCCGTGCCCTGCGGCTACGACCTCGAGGTCGCGTCCGGGCGGTACTTCAGCTCGCTGCGCGACGGGGTGATCCCGCTGCGGCTGATGTTCAGCGGGACGGTGTTCGGGATCGGCCCGAACGGCCTGCGGGTCGAGCAGGTGCCCTGGCATCTGGAGGCCGGCTACCGGCTGCCGGTCGCAACCTGGCGGGAGCTGGTCGACATGTACTTCCCCGGCGAGGCGTGGCTGCGGCTGGACCGGCGCACCGTCGACGCGCTCGCGCGGTACCGGCTGGACCGTGCCATCCCGACCGCGGACGCCGCGATCACCTCCCTGCTGGCCGGAGCGGCACGATGAGCTCCCACGACCCGGTCGGCTTCCTCGACGACGCGGCGCGGGCGGTCTCCGACACCGTCCTCTACGAGGGATACCTCCTCTACCCGTACCGGGAGGACGCGCTGAAGAACCGCCACCACTGGCAGTTCGGCGTGCTGATGCCGCCGGCGTTCGCCGCGGGGGGCACCGGCGAGCACTCCGACGCCCGCACCGAGTTCCTCCTGGACGGCGGCCCGGGCACGACGCTCCGGATCGGTGCCCGGTGGCTGTGGGAGGGCGGCGGCGCCCGCGGCGACGCGGCGGGGGCGCTCTCCGTGCGGGTCGGCGAGCTGGCGGGCACGCCCGTCCGGCGGGGCCTGGTGCTCGGCGGGCCGGAACCGGGACGCGGCGAACTGCTGCTCGGCGCGCAGGCGCTGCCCGGCCCCTACGGCGGGTACCGGATCCGTGCCACCGTCCGCAACGTCTCCGCCCGGCCCGGCCAGCCGCCCGCCGACCGGGACGCGGCGCTGGGCCGGGCGTTCGTCGCCGTCCAGGTGGTGGCCCGGGCGTACGGCGGTTGTTTCCTCTCGCTGGCCGACCCGCCGGAGTGGGCGGCGGACGCCGCGCGGGCCTGCGTCAACGAGCGACTGTGGCCGGCGCTCCTCGGCCACTCAGGCCGCCTGGGCCGCTCGGACACGGTGCTCGCCGCGCCGATCATCCTGCCCGACCATCCCGAGATCGCGGCGGAGAGCCCGGCCGCGTTCTGCGACGCCACCGAGATCGACGAGATGCTGGCCCTGCGGACGTCCACGCTCACCGACGCGGAGAAGCTGGCGGCGCGCACGGGCGATCCGCGGGCCGCCGAGCTGCTCGCGTCCGTCGCGGAGCTCGCCCCCGCGATGGCCGAGAAGCTGCACGGCCGCGGCCGGGTCACCCCACCGCCGGCCCCGGGCCCGGCACCAGACGCGACACCGGGCGCGGAGCCGGCGGTGGGCAGCGCGGTGCGGCTGCGACCCCGGCCCGGACGGATACTGACCGGCCCGCTGACCGGTCTGGCGAGCGGGGCCGCGACCGGCAGCGACGCGCAGGACATGTTCGTCGACGGCCGCGCCGCCACCGTCGCCGCCGTCCTGCACGACGTGGACGGCCGGACCCATGTGGCGGTGACCCTGGACGACGACCCCGGCGCGGACCTGCGCCGGGAATTCGGTCGCTTCCTGTACTTCACCCCTGACGAGCTGGAGCGGCGATGAGTTGGATGGTGAACCAGTGAGCACGCTGGTGGCCGGCGTCGGCAACATACTGCTCGGCGACGACGGCTTCGGCGTGCAGGTCGCCCGCCATCTGCGGCGCACCGGCCCGCCGCCGCGGGTGACCGTCGCCGACTACGGGACCAGCGGGCTGCACCTGGCCTTCGACCTGTGCTCCGGCGGTTATTCGACGGTGGTGCTCGTCGACGCGCTCGGACGCGGGTACGAACCAGGCACGGTGTCCCTCGTGGACCTGACCGACGTGCGGGCGCCGTCCGAGGTCGACGCGCACGGGATGCGCCCGGATGTCGTCCTCGACCTGGTCGACACGCTCGGCGGGCATCTCGACCGGGTGCTGCTGGTCGGCTGCGAGCCGGCCTCGGTGGATCACCAGGTCGGGCTCTCGCCGCCGGTGGCGGCCGCCGTCGAGCCGGCGGCGCGCCTCGTCCGGTCGGTCATCTCCGGCCAGTCCGAGATCGGCGGCGCGCCCGAGACCGACAGCCCGCCCGAGACCACAGTCAGGCGGATCGAAATCCGACAGGAGGAATAATCATGTCGCACTGGATGGTGCTCGCCGCGGTCGCGCTCGGGGCCGGCGCCGCCGCCGCCGTCATCGCGCCCGATCTACGCCGGTACCTCGAGTTCAGCAGGATGTGATCGGCGTGTGTCTCGGTATTCCGGGTGAGGTCGTGGAGATCCGGCCAGACCGCCCGGACATCGCGACGGTGGACGTCAGCGGGGTGCGGCGGGCGATCAACATCGGGTTGCTCGACGAGCACCCGCCGCGCCCAGGGGACTGGGTCCTCATCCACGTCGGGTTCGCGCTGTCCCTGATCGACGAGGCCGAGGCACGGGCGGCGCTGGACTTCCTCACCGGCATCGGGCGTGCCTACGACGACGAGCTGGCCGCGCTGCGCGCCTCGTCCATCGACTAGCACGGTCCATCGACTGGCGCGGGCGACAGGCCACGCGGAGCGGCGATCGACCACGGAGAGGCGGAGGAGATGCGCTTCGTCGACGAGTACCGGGACGCGGGCACCGCGCGGGCGCTGTCCGCCCGGATAGCCGAGCTCTGTGAGCCGGGCCGGGCGTACGCGTTCATGGAGGTGTGCGGCGGCCACACGCACACGATCTACAAGCACGGCCTGGAGGACCACCTGCCACCGGCGGTCTCGTTGGTGCACGGCCCGGGCTGCCCGGTGTGCGTCATCCCGATGGGACGGGTCGACGACGCCATGCACATCGCCCGCCAGGACGGCGTCATCATGACCTCGTTCGGCGACATGATGCGGGTGCCGGGCAGCCACGGCTCGTTCTTCGACGCCAACGCCGAGGGCACCGACATCCGGATGGTCTACTCGCCGCTGGACTCGCTGAAGATCGCGCGGGCGAACCCGGACCGGCGGGTCGTGTTCATGGCGATCGGCTTCGAGACGACGACGCCGTCCACGGCGCTGACGGTGCGGCGGGCGGCGGCCGAGGGACTGACGAACTTCTCGATCTTCTGTAACCACATCACGATCGTTCCGGCGCTGCGGGCGATCCTGGACTCCCCCGACGTGCGGATCGACGGGTTCGTCGGCCCCGGGCACGTCTCGACGGTGATCGGCTGCCGGCCGTACGACTTCATCCCCCGCGACTACGGCCGGCCGCTGGTGGTCTCCGGGTTCGAGCCACTGGACATCCTGCAGTCCATCCACAAGCTGCTGCGGCAGCTGCGGGACAGGCGCTGCGAGGTGGAGAACCAGTACACCCGGGTGGTGGCGGCCGAGGGGAACCCGGTCGCGCTCGCCGTGATCGACGAGGTGCTGGAGCCGCGTCCGGACTTCGAGTGGCGCGGGCTGGGCCGCATCCCGTGGTCGGCGATGCGGGTACGGGAGCGGTACGCCGCCTTCGACGCCGAGCGGATCTTCGCGCCGCCGGGTGCCCGGGTCGAGGACCCGAAGGCCTGCCAGTGCGGCGAGGTGCTGACCGGGGTCATCAAGCCGTGGGAGTGCAAGGTCTTCGGCACCGGCTGCACCCCGGAGACGCCGATCGGTGCCTGCATGGTCTCCCCCGAGGGCGCCTGCGCCGCCTACTACAACTTCGGCCGCGCCCGGCACCGTGCCACCGAGCCCGCGAAAGAGATGAGCCGAGCATGACCGCGGCGAAGGTGGCGGCCGGCCGGAGCGAGAGCGGCGTCCTGGACCGGGTCGAGGCCGCGCGGCGACGCCGGCCGAAGCTGCGCGACACCCACATCACCTCGGCGCACGGCGCGGGCGGCAAGGCCACCGCGACCCTCATCGACGCCGTGTTCCTGGAGGGGCTGCGCAACCCGCTGCTGGAACCGCTCGAGGACGCGGCGGTGTTCACCGTGGACGGGACGCGCCTGGCGCTGACGACCGACTCGTTCGTCGTCACCCCGCTGTTCTTCCCCGGCGGTGACATCGGTGATCTCGCCGTGAACGGCACGGTCAACGACCTCGCGGTCGCCGGGGCGCGCCCGCTGCACCTGGCCTGCGCGGTCATCCTCGAGGAGGGGATGGCCGTCGACGACCTGCGCCGGATCGTGGCCTCGATGGCCCGCGCGGCGGCCGACGCGGGGGTGTCGATCGTCACCGGGGACACGAAGGTCGTCCAGCGCGGGCGGGCCGACGGCTGCTACCTCACGACCACCGGCATCGGGCTCGTCCCCGCGGACGTCCGCCTGGGCGCCGCGCGGGCCCGGCCGGGCGACGCCGTCCTGGTCACCGGGCCGATCGGCGACCACGGGATCACGGTGCTGCTGGCCCGCGGCGAGCTCGACATCAGCGCGGACCTCTCCTCCGACACCGCCCCGCTGGCCGAGCTGACGTCCCGGCTGCTGGACGCGGTCGGGGCGCCGGCGGACGGTCCGGGGGTGCGGGCCATGCGCGACGCGACCCGCGGCGGGGTGGCGACGATCCTCAACGAGGTGGCGACCGCCGCCGGGGTCGGAGTGATCGTCGACGAGGACGCGGTGCCGGTGCGGCCCACCGTGCGCGGGGCCTGCGAGCTGCTCGGCCTCGACCCGCTGTACGTCGCCTGCGAGGGCAGGATGGTGGTGATCGTCGCCCCCGAGGTGGCCGAGGCGGCGCTGGCCGCGCTGCGCTCGCACCCGCTGGGCGCGGACACGGCGGTGATCGGGCGGATCGTCGACGACCCACCGGGCATGGTGCTGCTCAACACCGCGTTCGGCGGGACCCGCATCGTCGACCTGCTGGTCGGCGACCCGCTGCCGCGGATCTGCTGACCCGGCGACGGCTGCGGTGCACGAGCTGTCGGTCACCGTCGAGCTGGTCGACATGGTCGCCCGGCAGGTCCCGGCGGACGTCCAGGTGACCCGGGTGGCGCTCGAGGTCGGGCGGTTGTCCGGGGTGATGACCTCGCCGCTGCGCTTCTGCTTCGACCTGGTCGCCGCCGGGACGTCGCTCGACGGCGCCCGGCTCGACATCGCCGAGCCGCCGGGGCGGGGCCGCTGCCGCCGGTGCGGGGCCGACGTCGACCTGCCGGACCTGCTCACGCCGTGTGGCTGCGGGAGCCGTGAGATCGAGCTGACCGGCGGTGAGCAGGTCCGGATCACCGCCGTCGAGGTGCGCTGACCTCCGGGCGGGTTGGACGTCCGGGCAGGTTGGAGCGGAGGTGGGCTGATGTGCGGCACCTGCGGTTGTGAGGCCGAAACGCGGACGCTGCGGCTCGAAATGGACGTGCTGGCGCGCAACGAGGAGTCGGCGGATGACAACCGGGCGTGGCTGGCGGCCCGGCGGGCGTCGGCCGTCAACCTGATGAGCTCGCCGGGGGCGGGGAAGACGACGCTGCTGGAGCACACGATCCAGGCCGTGGCGGGAACTGTCCCGTGCGCCGTCATCGAAGGCGACCAGGAGACACCGCTGGATGCCGAGCGCATCCGTGCCACCGGGGCCCGGGCCGTCCAGGTGAACACCGGGACCGGATGCCATCTCGAGGCGGCGACGGTCGGGCGGGCGCTGCGGGAGCTCGACCCGCCGCCCGGGGCGGTGGTGCTGATCGAGAACGTCGGCAACCTGGTCTGCCCGGGGCTGTTCGACCTCGGGGAGTCGGCCCGGGTCGTGCTGGCCTCGGTCACCGAAGGCGAGGACAAACCCAGCAAGTACCCGCACATGTACCGGGTCGCCGACCTCGTTCTGCTCACCAAGGTCGACCTGCTGCCCTACCTCGCCTTCGACGGCGACCTGTTCATCGAGGCCGTGCGGCTGGTCAACCCGTCCGCCCCGGTGCTGCCGGTGTCGGCGACCGCCGGCACCGGGCTCGCCGACTGGTACGGCTGGCTGCGGGCGTTCGCGACCATCGCCTGACCGAGGCTGATCCCGCCGTCGTTGCAGGGAACCCGGGAGTGGGTCAGGACGGTGAAGCCCCGGTCGACCAGCCCGTCCATGATCTCGCCGAGCAGCCGCAGGTTGCCGAAGACACCGCCGGAAAGCGCCACCGTTCCCGCCGGGCATGCCGGGAGCCCCTGGCCGCCCGGGGCTCCCGGGCCGCCCAGGAGGCTGTCGCGCAGGGCGGCACAGGTGTCGACGGTGAGCCCGGCCAGCGTGCTGTGGAACCGGGCGGCGATCACCGTGGGGTCGACGCGTTCGCGCAGGTCGTCCACGACACCGCGGATCAGGTCGGCGCCCGGCAGCAGCAGCCCGGCACCCGACGGCGGGGGGCTCGCCGGGTAGCGGCCGTAGTCGCCGGGGGCGGCGATCCGCTCCAGCTCGATCGCGGCCTGCCCTTCGTAGGTGATCGTGTCCCGGACACCGACGAGAGCCGCGACCGCGTCGAACAGCCGTCCGACGCTGCTGGTCAGCGGGGCACCCACCCGGGACGGGGCGGCACCGGACCTGGCCAGGGCGGCGACCGCGTCCCAGCGGTCGGCGTTGCGGCGGGCGACCGCGAGGCGGTCCGGGTCGGCGACGCCGGCGGCGAGCAGGTGGGCGGCGGCCATCCGCCATGGTGCCCGGATCGCGGCGACGCCCCCGGGCATCGGGACGGGCGTGAGGTGCGCGAGCCGGGTGAAGCCGGCCAGGTCGGCCCACAGGAACTCCCCGCCCCACAGGGTGCCGTCCGGACCGAAGCCGAGGCCGTCGAAGGCCACACCGAGCACCGGCCCGGGATGACCGTTGTCCGCCAGGCAGGAGGCGATGTGCGCGTGGTGGTGCTGCACGCCGACGACCGGCAGGTCCTGCTCCAGCGCCCACTTCGTGGACAGGTACTCCGGGTGCAGGTCGTGCGCGACCAGCTCGGGCGAGATGTCGAACAGCCGGCGCAGGTGGTCGATCCCGCTGACGAACGACCGCAGCGTCTCGTGGTTCTCCAGGTCCCCGATGTGGCCGGAGAGGTACGCCCGCCGCCCCGCCGCCAGGCACACGGTGTTCTTCAGCTCGGCCCCGCAGGCCAGCACCGGCCGCTGGACGTCCCAGGGCAGCGGCAGCGGCTCCGGAGCGTAGCCGCGGGAGCGGCGCACGAGCGTCTCCCGGCCGCGCACCGACCGGGCGACCGAGTCGTCGAGCCTGGTGTGGATGGCCCGGTCGTGGGCGAGGAAACCGTCCGCGACCGGGCTGAGCGCGGCGAGGGCCTCCTCGTCGCGGTACACGATCGGCTCGTCGGAGATGTTGCCGCTGGTCAGCACGATCGGGCCGGGCAGCAGGCCGAGCAGGAGGTGGTGCAGCGGCGTGTACGGCAGCATCACGCCGAGCGTCCCGGTGCCCGGCGCCACCGCCTCGGCGACCCGCCCGGCGGGCCGGCAGCGCTCGACCAGGACGATCGGCCGGCGCCGCCCGGCGAGCAGGACGCGCGCGGTGGGGTCGAGGCAGCACATCTCCTCGACGGTCGCCAGGTCGCGCACCATGACGGCGAACGGCTTGGCGTCCCGGTGCTTGCGCCGGCGCAGGGTCGCCACCGCGGACCCGTCCGCGGCGAGCACGGCCAGGTGGTACCCGCCCAGCCCCTTCACCGCGAGAATCCCGCCGCCCCGCAGCAGCCCCGCTGCTCGCTCCAGCGGCTTGTCGGACGTCGGCGACGCGGCGGCGGTGGGCCGGAAGCTGAGGGTGGGGCCGCAGTCCGGACAGCACACCGGCTGGGCGTGGAAGCGGCGGTCGGCCGGGTCGTCGTACTCCGCCCGGCACCGCGCGCACATCCGGAATCCGGCCATCGTCGTGGCCGGCCGGTCGTAGGGGACGTCCCGGATGATCGTGAAGCGGGGGCCGCAGTTGGTGCAGTTGATGAACGGGTAGCGGTAGCGCCGGTCGGCCGGGTCGGCGAGCTCGGCCAGGCAGTCCGCGCAGGTGGCACTGTCCGCGCAGACCCGCGTCCGCGGCCCGGCCCCGCCGCGGGCCGGGTCGCTGGGGGCGATCCGGAACCCCGGCGCCGCCGGCCCGGCTCCGGGCGGCGCGGGACCGCCGGAGACGTCCACGCTGTCGATCTGGGCGAGCGGCGGCGCCTCCTCGCGCAGCGCGGTCAGGAACGCGGCGACGTCCGGGCCGGCGCCGTCCAGCGCGATGTGGACGCCCTCAGCGTCGTTGGAGACCTGGCCGCTCAGACCGAGCCGGGTGGCCAGCCCGTAGACGAAAGGGCCGGAAACCGACGCCCTGCACGATTCCGGTCACCTCGACCTCGACCTGCTCTCGCGTCATTCATCCAGTCTCGCCGATTCAGTCAGACTCGCCCAGCGGGCGTCCGAAGGCCTCCCCGAAGACGAGCTCCTCGACGGGACGGCGCCGCAGGTTGCTGGGGAAACCGCGCTCGGGGTAGCCGACCGCGAGGTGCGCGGCGGTCGCGTAGCCGTCCGGTATGCCGAGCAGCTCAACGACCTTCGGCTCGTCGGCGACCAGCAGCGTCGTCAGCGCGGTGGCCACCCCGGCGCCGCGCAGCGCGAGGCAGAGGTTCTGCACGATCGGGTAGACCGACGCCCCGCCGACGATGCTCAGCCGGTCGAGCTCGGTGTCGGTGGGATGCAGCGCCGCGAGCTTCGCGCACACCACGATCAGCACGGGGACGTCCGCCAGGGTGCGCGCGAAGTGGTCGGCCTCGGTCGGCGTGCTGATCCCGCGCTCGTCGAGGTAGGGCTGCCAACGGGCCAGGTAGAGGTCGGCGAGCACCCGCCGGCGCTCCGGGTCGCGGACCACCACGAACCGGACGGGCTGCCGGTTCCCGCCCTGCGGGCCGAACCGGGCCGCGTCGAACGCGGCGGTGAGGACGTCGTCGGGCACCGGGTCGGGCCGGAACCGCCGGCAGGTGCCCGTCGTGCGCATCGCGTGTGTCAGCTCCATGGGCCGATCCTGGTCGACGGAGGCGGCACCGGAGGGGGCCTCGCCGACGGAGACATCGCTGGCGGAGGCGCCGTCGGCGGAGATACCGCCGGCGGAGATACCGCCGGCGGAGATACCGCCGGCGGAGACGTCGTCGAAGGAGACGTCGACCTGCTGGAAGCTCTTGAACTGCTCCGCCTGGGCGTACGAGGTGTAGACCCGCCGGTCGGAGTCGGTGAGGACGACGTCGTCCACGAACGGGGTGAGCAGCGCGCGCGGGTAGAGCCGTCCGGCGCGCACAGTGTTGATCTCCATCGCGAACACGATCACCGCGGCGAGCAGGTACAGCCAGGTCATCAGGCCGAGGACCAGGGCGAACAGGCCGTAGACCTGCGTGCGCCCCTGTAGCTGGTACTGGAGGAGGTAGGTCCCGGCCGACTGGAGCAGCTGCCAGCCCAGCGCGGCGATCGCGGCTCCGGGCAGGATCTGACCGAACGTCACCGACTTGACCGTGAGCAGCCGGAACGCCATCAGGATCAGGCCCGTGTTCCCGGCGATGCCGAGCACCACCGCGAGGACCTGTGCGCCGGCACCGAGACCGGTGCCGAGGTCGCCGGCCCGGGTGGTGATCGCGGACAGCAGAGTCGTCAGCACGACACCGAGCCCGAACAGGCCGATGAGGCCGAAGCTGCGCACCCGGGCGAAGAAGGGGTTCGGCCGCGAGCGCCGCGGCACCGCCCAGACCGTGTCCAGCGCGTTCCCGAGCGCGCGAGCCACCCCGAGGCTGCCCCAGATGCTGCCGAGCACGCCGATCGCCACCGCCACGGCACTTCCGCGCAGGGCCTGGACGTCGCTGCGGAGCTGGTCACCGATGATCGGGAACTGGCTGAGCGCGGAGCTCACCACCTGCTCCTGGATGTCGGGATGCCCCGCGAGGACGAAGCCGAGGCCGGTCGTGAGCAGCAGGAGCAGCGGAAACAGGGAGAGGAATCCGTAGAACGCGATCAGCGCGGCGAGGTAACCGCCCTGGTCCTCCGCGAACTTGTAGACGACCGCGAGCGGGAATGCGATCCTCGGCCTGCTCTGCTGCGCCCGATCCAGCCGAGCGCCGAGCGCCATCCCGCGCCTCCTCGTCTCGGCGCGCCGCGGGCGGCGGCACACCGGTAAGAACTGGACCTACCTCCGCGATCGTAGGGATGTATTCCACCGAGGCGGCGCGACGCACGCGGGATCTCCAGCCGGCTGTCACCCCGGCGACCTGTCAGCGTGTGGGCTGGTAGATCCGGGTGTGCTCCGACGTGGCGATCTCCGCCCGCTCCGGGACGGACTCGTCGAAATGGGTGATCTCCTGGCCCAGCACACTGTTGAGCACCCAGTCGGTCGCCACCCTGACCCGGTTCGCGCCCGCGGGGAGCGCGGCCAGGTGGTAGGCCCGGGTCAGCAGCGCCGCCGGCGGCCCGCTCAGGGTGAGGCCGAACGGGTTCGCCACCGCGGCGCGGCCACCGAGATCCACCACGAAGCCCAGGTCACGGTGCCGGTACCGGCGCGGCGAGCCGTACCCGAGCGAGGCGGCCACGTTGCGGGCCGCCGCCCGGCCCTGGCGGATCGCGTGCTGCGCGGTCTGCCCGGCCGGCGCTCCCCCGCGCGTCACGTCGGGGACGGCGGCGGCGTCCCCGAGCGCGAACACCCCGTCCGCGGTGGGCACGCGGAAGAACTCGTCCACGATCAGCCGGCCGTGCGCGGTGGGCAGCCCGAGCGCGGCGACGAGCGGGCTGGGGCTCACGCCGGCGCACCAGACGACCGTGTGGGTCGGCACGCTCGTGCGGGTGCGGACCGTCGGCCCGCCAGCCGCGAGCGTGACCGCCTCGGCCCCGATCTCCACCACCGAGGTGGCCAGATGGACCTCGACCCCACGCCCGGCGAGCACCCGCGCGGCGCGATGCCCCAGCGCGGGCGCGAGCTCGTGCAGCACCCGCGGCGCGTGATCCACCAGCAGCCAGCGGACGTCGGACGGCCGCAGCCGCTGGTAGGCCGCCGCGGCGTGCCGGGTGAACCCGATCATCTGCGCGGCGAGCTCCGTCCCGGTGTAACCGCCGCCGACCACGACGAACGTGCACAGCGCCGCCCGGCGGCGCGGGTCGTCGGCGGCGTCGGCCAGCTCCAGCCGGCGCAGGACGTGGTCGCGCAGCGCCACGGCCTCGTCGAGGTTCTTCAGTCCGAGGGCGTGCTCGTCGAGGCCGGGCACGTCCAGGGTGCGGGTGACCGAGCCGGGCGCGAGGACCAGCCTGTCCCAGCCGACGGTCCGGGTGGCGGCGTCCGCGGAGCGCACGGTGACCGTGCGCGCGGACAGGTCGGCGGCGACGACGTCACCGAGCCGCAGCAACGTGCGGTGCAGGACGGCGCGCAGCGCCACGGCCAGGTGGCGGGGCTCCACCGTGCTGGCGCAGACCTGCGGCACCAGCGAGGTGTACAGCAGGTGGTCGACCGGCGAGACCACGGCGAGTTCCGCGCGGGCGGCCGGAAGCGCGGATTCCAGCCGGCGCAGCAGGCTCACCCCGGCGAAGCCGCCGCCGACGACCACCACCCGGGACACCCCCGGCCGGTCGCCGCCCGCCGACTTCCACGGCACGTCCGGGACCGACCCGACCACGGCTACTCCCCCGATGATATGAATACCAACATGACCGGCGAAAAGTCCGCGACGGACGAGTCCTTGGCCGATAAGGCCCCGATGGACAACGTCGCCGCCTATGTCGCCGGCTACGGTGTGCGATCCCGCCCACTGCGCGAAATTCTCTCGCTGTTGACCCGCGGCAGCCAGCCGATCGAGGTTCTGATAGCGCACACCGCGACACCGCGGCGGGCGGTTGAGGAGCTTCTACGCAGCCTTGGCACGGATCTCGCCGAAAACAGGCACGGTTACCGCCTACGGCCGGAAGTCATCGCCGAATATCGCGCCCGATTCGCTCTGGACCGCCTGGAGCCGGCCGGCGCAGCGAGCGAGGCCCGCGACGACGACCTCGGCGCCCTGGACCTCCTGATCAAGAACGCCCCCGCGCCGCGGCGGGACCTCGACCATGTGGCCGCGACAGCGGGAACGCTCGCCCGCCGCGCTACCTGGCTCGACACCACCTACGACCTGGCCGGCCGGCGGGTGCTGCTCGTCGGCGACCATGACCTGACCTCGGTGGCGCTGGCCCGGCGGCAGCCCGGCGTCGAGATCACCGTGGTCGACCTGGATGAGCGGACCCTCGCCTACATCGACGCCACGGCACGATCCGAGGGACTGTCGATCCGCACGCTGTTCGGCGACCTGCGATTCACCCTGCCGCCCGCCGCGCGGGAGTGGGCGGATCTCGTCCTCACCGATCCGCCGTACACCCCCGAAGGGGTCGGTCTTTTCCTCGGGAGAGCGCTCGCCGGCCTGGGTGACCGGAAAAACGGAGTCGTCGTCGTCGCCTACGGCCACAGCCGGCTCCATCCGATGCTGGGTTTTCAGGTACAGCAGTCCATGCAGCAGTTCGGTGTCGTCTTCGAAGCCATACTGCCGGCGTTCAACCGTTATGACGGCGCGCAGGCCGTGGGAAGTGCCAGCGATCTGTACGTGTGCGCGCCGACCAGCCGCACGTGGAAAGTCCTCGAGCGGGCGGTGGAGAGCTTCGGAACGCGCATCTACACCCACGGAACGCAGTCCGTGGAGAGCACCGCGGCGGTCGAGCTCGGGCCGGCCGCGACGGTGATCGGCGACGCCACCGCCGCCGGATCGCCGGGCGCCCGCCGCCTCGGCCTGCGCTCGCTGTTCACCGGCTCGGACTACCTCCGCGACCTCGGCGACAACGCGGACGTCGCCGTGGACCTCACCGCCGACCCCGGTCCGCTGCTGCTGCGAGCCCTGCTCGCCGTGACCGCTCGGAAGGTCCGGTTCGTCGTGCCGGTCGACCATCCCGACGTGTCGACCCCCGGTGCCCGGGCGGCTCTCGCGAGCCTGGTCGCCCCGAAGTACCGCCTGACGTTCCCCCCACCGGCCACGGCGGGACGTCCACGGGGGGCGGCTGGGAACGAGAGCGGCGGCTACGAGGTCGTCCACGCGGATCTGGTCGACGCGGGCGCCGGCGAATCGGAGGTCGGCGTCGGCGTCGCGGACACCCGTGGGGGCGCCGACGGTCCGATCCGGCCGCCCGCGTCAGACGTCGCCGCGCGCTGGCTGCTCGAACGGGCCCATGGCCGGATCGGGAACGTGCTGCGCGAGGGCGTGATCCGCGCGGCCGCCCGGGACGGACGGACACTCTCCAAGAACGACGCCCGCACGCTGGTCCGGGCCCAGGTGGGCACCGCCGATCTCGACACGCTGGACCTGGCCGCGATCGAGACCCCTCGCGCACGCCTGGAGCGGGTACTCCAGGCCGTCCGCGCGCCGAGGGCCGCACCAGCGCCCGCCCCTCAGAATCCCAACCATGGGCAGGATTGATCAGGTGATCAGGCCTGGATACGAACGCGAAATCAAAGTCGTTCGCGGTTGGGCTCACCTCTTGCGTGGGCGAAGCGGCGTCCTTCTGGAGTGAGCCGGGCGTTGCGATGAGTCATACGGAACGGACAGCTTCGGCTGGCGCGCCAGCCGCGGGGTCGGGCATGTGCATCCGCTGGGGAAGGAAGAGGGGGGTGGCGAGCAGGAGGACGCCGGAGATGGTGATGGCGGTGAGTGGGCTGGTGAACGTCGCGAGGACGCCCCAGATCACCATGAGGGTCGCCTGAGCGAGTTTGCTGCTGATGCTCCATGCACTGAGGACTTGTGCGACGTGGTCGGTGGGAGTGCGCTGCAGGCGTTCTGTCGCGTTGATGGGGTTGAAGACACCCATGCAGGTGATCAGCAGGGCCTCGACGACGATTACCGTGAGGAGTCCGGGAAAGCCGGGACGGGTCAGGGCGAGTCCCAGCGGGAAGATCGAGCGCAGCCAGCCGGAGACGACCATGACGCGGTGCCGACCGTAGCGGGTGACGAGGCGCGCGGAGAGACGGGCGCCGGCGAAGCCGCCGAGTGCCGGGATGCCGAAGGCGAGACCGTACTGCCAGGCGGGGAAGTGGTACTCGCCCAGCAGAAGGACGGCCAGGAGCGGGCTGGTGGCCATGATCAGACCACTGACTGTCACGGAGTTGAGGAACAGACGTCGTAGAGCGCGGTCGTGGAGGATGAATCGCCAGCCGCTCAGAAGGTCAGTGGCGCGTACCTTGGTGGCCGCGTCGCGGGGCGCTGCGACGTCGCCGCCACGGATGCGGAGGACCCCGAGCGCGGAGAGCAGGTAGCTGAAGGCGTCGGCGGCGACGGTGACGACCGGGCCGAGCAGCCCGATGAGTGCTCCACCGAGAGGCGGGCCAGCCGCGGTCGCCACCCAGCTCGTGCCCTCGAATCTCCCGTTCGCGACGAGCAGATGGTCCGAGTGGACGAGGTGCTTCAGGTACGCACCGGATGCGGCGGTGAAGGCGATGCCCGCCGTTCCGGAGATGACCGAGACGGCCAGCAGCTGGCCGTAGGACAGCACGCCGAGGAGGTACGCGATCGGAACGCTCGCCATGGCGAGGAACCGAATCAGGTCCGTCGCGATCATCACGGGGCGCTTGGTCCGGTGCTCGATCCACGGCCCGAGCGGGACCGCGACGATCGCGGCGACGGCGAGGCCGGCTGCTCCCAGGAGCGAGACGGCGAATGCCGGCGAGCGCAGCACCCGGACCGCGATGAGCGGGAACGCCCCGAAAGCGATCCACGTGCCGTATGTGCTGACGGCGTAGGCCGACCACAGCCACCCGAATCCGGGCCCCGATCTCACGCGCACATGGCTCCTCACGACAACCGACGGTTTGGATGCCCGAAGCACATCAGTCATGCTGGAGCGCGATCAAACAACCGATTCCTCGGCGAGCCACAACCACCGGTTGTGCGTACCTAAGGTGAACCAGTGGACACCGAGGCATTGCGATCGTTCGTCCGGGCGGCCGAGCTCGGACAGTTGCAACATGCGGCCGACGAGCTGGGCGTGACGCAGCAGGCGGTTTCCAAGCGGATCGCCGCCCTGGAGCGCGGGCTGGAAGTCCGGCTGTTCACCCGTACCGCCCGAGGGGTTGAGCTGACGCTCGACGGTCAGGCTTTTCTCCCGCACGCGCGGAGCATCGTCACGGGTGTCGATCGCGCCATAACCGCGGTCAGGCCGGGCTCCCGGGCCCTTCGGATCGACGTTCTCGGCCTGCGAAGCGCGCAGGCCGTTGTTCTGCACGACTATTGGCGGTCGCATCCCGAAACCAACCTCGACGTGGTGACCCTCAGGGTCAACGACCCACGCGTGGCGGTCACCGCCGTCGAGGCAGGCGATATCGACGCCTCGTTCCGTACCGTCACCGACCCGGCCATGCTGCCACGCGACGTGCGGATGATCCGCGCGTTCGACTCCCCGCTGGAGCTTCTCGTCGGCCCGCGACATCCGCTCGCCTCGGCGCGAACTCTGACGCCACCGCAGCTGCGCCAGCATCGGATATGGGTGCCGGGTATCGCGCCCCGAAGTGAATGGGCGGAGTTCTACGACCAGCTCGCCACCGACTTCGACCTACGCATCGACGCGGCAGGCCCGCACTTCGGCGATGAGGTACTTTTGGACACCCTCGCGGAATCCGCAGACGTGGCCACCCTCGTCGGGGCACGCGACCGGTACATCTGGCCGACGAACCACGACCTACGCCGCATCCCTATCGTGAATCCGACGCTCGCATACCCACTCTCGCTCATCCTCCCCAGAACGAATCCACACCCAGGACTCCGCGCGATCATCACCCACCTCGGAACCCTGCCAAGGCTCCCTGAGACGGTCTGGCTCCCGTCCTGGGCAACGACGCCACGGCGCGGCGGCGGCGACATCGCGAATGTTCGCGGGTGCCAACCTCGACCAAGGTGACTCGATCGACCGCTGACCGGCCGCGCGAGAAGTAGAAGTAAGGAGAGCGCGACGCCGGCAGGGTGGTGACGTCGGGGCGGAACGGGCAGGACCAGGCGCAGATGATGTCGCGTGAGCGCCCGCCTCGGTCTGGAGTGATCCCCATGCCCGTCACCAAGGTTCTGTCCGTCGTCCCGGTAGCCGACTTCGACGCGTCGATCGCCTGGTACGAACGGCTGTTCGGCCGGCCCGCCGACGCGCGTCCGATGCCGGGGCTGGCGGACTGGCACATCAGCGACGACGCCTGGGTGCAGGTCTTCCGCGACGTCGACCACGCCGGACGATCGGCGTTGAACTTCGCCGTCGACGACCTCGAGGACGAGACGGCGGTCCTGGCCGGGCGCGGCATCACGCTCGGCGAGGTCACCGCGACGGCCAAGAACGCGAAGCTGGCCTCGGTGGCCGACCCGGCCGGCAACACCATCACCCTGATCGAGAACCCGTCGACCTGACCGACGCCGTCAAGCTACCGGTCAGGCCGGGCTCCTGAAACGCCGGCGCACCGCGTCCAGCTTCTGGTTGTTTCGTTCGACTTTCCAGAACTCCCAGCCGTTGCAACCGACTCCCCTGGCGTCCGCGGCAGCGCCCGACGGAGTCGTGAACGAGGAGCCGGACGCCGTCCGAATTCGTCCGTTGGCGAGGACCGTCGCCCGGTGCTCCACTCCGCCGCCGTGGGCTATCAGCCCTTCCTCAGGGAAGACGAGGCCGGCTCGGAGAAGATCGGCGACGGTCACACCGTAGCTTCTCCTGGTCTTTCCCCCAGCATGCGCAGGGACCGGGACGTCCTCCTGGGGGGAGAAGATGGTCAACCCGAGCGCGGCGGGCGACCAGATCCGTTCAGCCATCGCCCGGTAGAGTTCGGCCCGCTTGTCGATGAAACTCTGGACGGAATCCCCCAGAGTGTAGGGGATGAACTTGTCCTGTAGATTCTGGGCGGCAACGAACTTCCGGAACTTGACTTTTCCCCTGCCCTCGTGACTGCTCGGAGAAACCGAGGCGGCGAGCCAGTTGAATCGCGGGTAGATCTCCATCTTGTCCACCAGCGACATGCTGCCGATGCTGGCATTCTCCTCGCCGTCCAGCAGAACCAACCCGCCCAGCCTGCTCCGAAGCTTCTTGAACTCCGTGCCGGTCAATGTCCCGGTGTCGTAGATGCCGGGCTTCCTGGTGAATAGGTGCTCAATTTCGTACGGCCGCCTCCCGTTCGTTCGGGCGAGCATCCTGTCCGCTCTCTCGTGACGTTCGGTTCCCCGCTCCAGCCAGGCGGTTAGGCGGGCAAGAAAATAGAGGAGAAAGTTCCGGTTTCCGCCCTCACGATAGCCCATCGACGATATTTCTTCGAATCTCTCGTACCAACCGGCGGCGGCCGTGCCGAGTTCCCGACTGAGGGACTCCGTAGTGCGGGACTCGCGCACCCGCGGTAGCAGCGGGTCAATGACCTCGGCGAGGTCGGACGAGCCGTACGACTCTCCGCTGAGGCCACGGGTGACGACGAACAGGTCGACGAAGTTGGCCACCAGCCGGGCCTTGGCGAGGAAGACCGCTTCGGTGTCCTCCGTCCGGGCAGCCACCAGCGTGAGGTCGAACTGCCGGGTAACGCCGTTGCGGGCGTTGAACCAGATCGCCTCGAACTCGGTGCGGTACTCCCCTGCCGCCCGCAGCAGGTCCAGATACCGTCCGTGCAGCGGCTCCAGCCAGTCGGTCAATAGGCTCACGCGCGAGCCGTTCTTCCGGGCCGGCCACAGGTCGTCCTCATGCCTGGAAAGCCATTCATGAGGAGCCTGCTCACGGGCGCGCTCGGACTCCTCGGACGGGTCGACGTCGAAGTACCGCGCGTGCAACGCCGCCCGCACGAACTCGAGCGGGCCGTTCCTGTCCACCGCCTCCAACGCGGTGACCATGGATCTCCATTTCACGTCCAGCTTGTCCAGGTCGTCGCGGGCGTCGCTGAACAAGTAGTTCTTGAGGTGGTCCAGCGGGGCGAGCCGGACTCCTCGGTCGTTCATCGTGGAGAACATCTCCTGGCCGCGTTCCCGATCGCCCGCGTCCATCTCCACGAGGGAGACCCGGTGCAGCAACCAGCGGCCGAAGTAGGGAAGCAGGTCCTCTTTGATCTGCGCCGGGCAGCAGGCGAGGATGTGATTGGATGCATCCCACACCCGCCGGATGTCGGGGGAGGCCGCGTCGATGCCGAACTGGTGGTCAGCGAGCAGGGCAGCGAAGTACGGTTCGAGGTTCTCGACGCGTACGGCGAAGGACTGGTTGAGTGGTCGACCGCCGCGTATGAGTACACCCAGCTGCATTCTCAGATCGTCGACATCGTCCCGATGAGATGCGATCTTGTACAGCTGGATCAGGAGGAGGAGCAGGGTGGTGACCCGCTGCTGACCGTCAGCCAGGTAGGTCTGCCCGTTCTGCCGATAGACAATGATGGAACCCAGAAAATAGGGGTCGTATTGGTCGACGTCCCCGTAGTTGTCGGTGTCTTCCCACTGTCGAAGAAACTTGCCAGCAAGGTCGCCGATGAGTTCCTCGATCTGCGGCCGCTCCCAGGCGTAGCTGCGCTGGAAGGCGTCGAGCTGGTACGTCCGCCCGTCGAACAGCTCCTGGACCACGATGCTGTTCGCCTTGACGATCGGCTTCGTGATGCGCGCCTTGCGCACGGCCTCTCCCCACATCGTCTGGACGCCGCCAGGAGGTGCAGCCTGACTCTGGTCAGGTGACGAGTGCCTTGACCAGCACCACCTCGTCGCCGCTGCCGAACCACGAGAAACCGGACCGCACGACCCCGACCTCCTGGCCGGGACGAGGGTGGGACCCACCGACTGGCTCGTGCCGTGCGCGGTCGAACGGGACCTGGTCTCCGATCCGACCCGCCGGCTGCAGCCGGCGGCGCGCCGCCTCTTCCAAGAGCCAGTCCACGACATCCATCGCCGAACGGCCCTCCGCCACGACCAGCTCGGCCCCGCCCACGAGGTCCGCCAGGAGCACGGCCTTCTCCTGCTCGCGTTGTTCCGTCCAGCCGATCTGGGCACGGGGGCCGGTGGTCTCGGCACGTGCCAGGCTGTCGGCGATGTTGTCGACATAGGCTTGGACGAGCCAGCCGGGTGCCCGCACGCGGGCCCGCGCTGACAGCTCCGCCAGCGAGGCCTGCGAGGGCTGGGACACAGGAGACCACGCGTAGGTGGTGGGCGTCGGTTTCGAGATGTTCGGGTGTGCCTTGAGAAGGCCGCGGAGACGTTCCCACTGACGGTTGGCGTCCTCGAGCCGGACACCGGCATCGACGAGGGTGCTCCTGATCTCCTGGAGGCGGACGGGACGGCCGTACTGCCTGATGACCGCCACGAATGCCGTGCCAGCGTCTTCAGTGAACTGCTTCGCGAGTACCCGGTCACTCATCGAAACCTCGTTCAGGTCGGAGTCGTGGCCTGCCAACGGCCAGGGTGAAAGAGAATCCGCTGTCGTGCGCCAGACGGCATTTTCGCGTCAGGCGCCCGATTTCCGAAGTCATTGCCACACTCTTGTATCTTCCACCAGAATCCAACGACCCGAGGATTGCATTCCGTCTTCGAAGTACTCCAGCAGCCTGGTCGCAGATTGCGGCGTTGTTTCTCGAAATCCTAGGGATCTCACCCGCGCCAGCGGCGGCATTCCGACCTAAAACCTCACCCCCGTCACTCCACTCCCACATTTATACATCAATGCGCACCATCGACTTAAAATGCCGTTTGCGATGTATGGTCCCGTTGTGTGATATGTGGCGAAAAGCGGCTTCCGGCATGCCTGAACGAATGGTGGTACTCGAACGCAGTGGGCCCACAGGGATGACGACACTCCCGCATGGTCACCGCCCAGGACCTCGCCGGGAGTCCGCCCGCACTCGCACGCCAGACTTCACCGGCTGTCAGATGACTCAGCGGCGGATCGACAACAAGGACGGTTCCCGAAGTGGGTGCCGGTGGATACCACATTCTGCCGGGTCAGGACAGGCAGCGGACACACCAGAAGGAGAGCCCGGCGAGGGCGAGAGTGAGGGCGACATAGATTCCGGTCTCGTACCACTGGAACGGCCAGAAGCGGCTCGCCGGGTGGTAGTGCCGCGTCAGGCTACGTTCGCCCCTGTCAACGACCTGGCGTAGCTGCTTGTCTTGGGCGTGCTTGTTCCGCCAGATGATGTAGCGGCGGATCACCGATGCTTGGGCGCGGTGGTTGCGGTGGTCGGTGCCGTCCAACGCGAAGTAGCGCAGGGCGGTGAACTGGGCCTCTATGCGGTTGAGCCAGCTATTGCAGGTCGGGGTGTAGGCGATCTCGACGTTGCTCGCCGCCGCCCAGTCCCCGACCCGGCTGTCGACCCGGGTCGACAGGTGCGGGCTGAAGTTGTCACAGACGATCGCGATCCGGGCCTGGTTGAACGACACGCCCTCCTCACGGGGCAAGACCCGTAGGCCCTCATGGCTGATGTCGGCGACCACCCCCTCTGCGACCAGGAACTCGGCGAGTTTGGTCAGGCTCCAGGTCGAGAACGGCAGCTGGCGCTCGGAGGGACGGGACTTCGCGATCTTCTTGATCTCCCTGCGCTCGGGTGGGTGAACTTCCGGGGCCGCCCGCCGGCGTACTTCGAGTAAAGGGAGTCGAACCCGTCGGCGTTGAAGTTGTGGATCACATCGCGGACCCGGTCCTCCGACGTGAACGTCGCCTCGGCGATCTTCGTCAGCCTGCGTAGCTTGCCGACCGGTTCGCGGGCGTCGTCGACCCGCAGATCGACCTCGCCGCTGACCGGACGCCCGCTTCGCGTGTCGCCCGACGGCGTGGCCGGGTCGACGACCCGCAGGGCGGCGGACTGCCCGCCGCGTAGATCGCCGCCAGTCTGGTCCGCCGCAGCCAGTGCGGCGACCAACCGCGCTGGGAAGGGCTGCGTCGCCGAGGCGTCATAAGCCGCGACGGTCCGCTCAGCGACTCCGGGGTGTTCCATCAGGTTCGCCGCCACGCAGACGTCCTCGCGCCGGGCGACGCTGACCTCCGCTTCCACCCGTGGCCCTGACACGACCGCGACTCCGCCGCCGGCTGCCACGATCCCAAGCTACGCCCCGTCCGCCCCGGGCAGCCGGCAGCCGGGCCGCGACGTCGTCTGCCGACAACCCCGCGTGAAGCCAGTCGAGCGCCAAGTCCCCCCAGCGCCACGGCGAGTACACGGCTCGCGGTCGTGACCCCCAGCCACCCCGTCTCAGGGTCACGGGCCACGATCGAGACCGTCACCCGTGCAACCCTAGAGGTAGCAGCCGAACCCTCCGCTGGAGCTCTTCCCTCTGCCGGAGACCGCCCATCCCTGAGGCCGATCGGGCACCCCGGAGAACTCTGCGAGGGTGGGCCGGCGCGTGACCTCACCGGCTCGGCAGCCTTGCCGCGCTCGTCACGACAGGTTGAGCGCGTCCGCGACCGTGGCGAGATAGTCGACGTGACCGTCGGCGGAGTCCAGGCCGCGTCCCATCGTGGCCACGGAGACGTGGGTTCCGCCGGCTTTGCGCCAGGCATCGATCTCCGCCGTGAGGTCGCCTACTCCGCCCCGAGGAAGAACCACGTAATCGGCGCCGAACTCCTCGACCGACCGGCCGAGGCCGTGCAACTTCTCGCGTAGCCGCTTCCAGGCGGCCAGGGCGTGATCGACGCCGAAGCCGCCGAAGAAGACAAAACCGTCCGCGAGCCGGGCCGCCCGGTCGAACGCGGCCTCGCCGGACCCGCCGAGCCAGATCGGGACGGGCCGGGACGGCTTCGGCACGAGCGCGGCCCGGTCGACCCGGTCGAAGCGGCCGGAGAAGTCGACGACGGGTTCGGTGAACAACCGGCGAAGCAGCGTGATCTGTTCTTCCTGCCGAGCACCGCGGGTGCGGAAGTCCTGGCCGAGGGCCTCGTACTCGACGGAGTTCCAGCCGACCCCCACGCCGAGACGCAGCCGACCGCCGGACAGGAGATCGACATCGGCTGCCTGCCGGGCCACGAGTGCGGTCTGACGCTGCGGGAGAATCAGGACCCCGGTCGCGAAACCGATACGTTCGGTGATACCGGCCAGATAAGCGAACATCACGAACGGGTCGTGGAACGGGTCCTGCTCGGTGTAGGGGCCTGACAGCGCGGGCGTCCTGTCGGCATGTACGGCGCCGAGCACGTGGTCGTAGGCGAGCAGGTGGTCGAAGCCAAGGTCCTCGACGGCGGTCCCGATCCGCCGGACGGCGTTCGGATCGCCTCGAAGCTCGATCTGCGGGTAGACGACACCGATCTGCATGGACGTCATTGTGCGCTGCCGATCTTGAGAATGTTGATCGCCACCCCACTGACACGCCGGTCGGGCCGGCTCGGCCGGCTCGGCCGGGACCACACCGCGGCCGATCCTTCTACCAAACGTAGAAAGTAGACTGGACCCGGTGCAACGAAGATCGCTCGCCGCGACGTCGACCGCAGCACTCACGACCCTGACGGCAGTCGCCGTGATGATGCTGGCCGTCATTCTCGTCACGCCCCGTCCCGCCTGGGCGCACTCAACGCTACGCAGCACCGACCCGGCCGACGGGTCGACCCTGGAGGCGCCACCCACCCGGATCTCGCTGGTGTTCAGCGAGGCCGTCTGGGCGGACTATGCGACTGTCGCGGTCACCCGCGCCGGCGGCGGCCAGATCCCGGCCGATCCGCCGCAGGTCACCGACACCACCCTCTCGGTCGCGGTGCGGGACGTCACAGCGGGCGACTATCACGTCACCTGGCGTGTGGTCTCGACTGACGGGCATCCGATCAGCGGCGAGTTCTCCTTCGCGGTGGCCGCTCCCCCCGCCGCTGTGGCCACGACAGCCACACCCGAACCGGTGGCACCGCCGGGCGGCGCCACGACCCCGGGCACGGCGACCACCGCCGCGCCGCGGCCGACAGACCCCGCGCCGACGCCGCCGGCCACCTCGGAACCCGCCGGGGACGGCGGCAACGGCTGGGTCATCGGAGTGGTCATCGCCGGGCTGGCCGTACTCGGCGGCACGGTACTGCTGATCCGACGGAACCGGGAGTAGGAACCATGGCCGTTCCCGTTGTCGCGCTCGCCGCGCTGCTGGCGCTGGTGGCGCTCCTGGCCGTCGTCGCCACCGGCCCCGCGGCGGTGGACCTGCCGGGGCTGCCCGACGCCGGTTCGCTCACCCACTGGGGGCTGCCGGTCGCCCGGGTGGTCAGCGAGGTGGCCGCTGTCGGGACGGTCGGCTGGCTGCTCGCCGCCGCCGTGCTCATCCCGGCCCAGCAGGGTCGGCTCGGCGCGGCGGCACGCCGCCACGGGCGGGCCGCCGCCGCCTCGGCGGCGGTGTGGGCGGTCGCGGCGCTCGCCGAGCTGGTGTTCACCGCGTCCGACATCACCGCCCGCACCCCCGGCGACGTCCTGGACCCGGCGGCGCTGCGCTCCTTCGTCTCCGCCTCCCCGCAGGGCAGGGCGCTGCTCATCGTGGCCGTCGCGGCGCTGGTCGTCGCGCTGGTGAGCGCGACGCTGATGTCGACCATTGCCGCCGGCTGGCTGCTCGCGCTCGCCTGCGCGACGCTGCTCCCCCCGGTCGTCACCGGGCACGCGGCCGGATCGTCACAGCACGCGCTCGCCGTCATCGCGCTCGGCCTGCACATCACGGCGGCCGTGGTCTGGATGGGCGGCCTGCTGGCCCTGCTGACCATGCGGGCCCTGCCGGACACCACCTTCTTCGCCGCGTTGCGGCGCTACTCGCGGCTGGCCGCCTGGGCCGCGGGGGCCACCGCGGTCGGAGGCGTGGCCAGCGCCGCCGTCCGGCTCGGCGGGTTCGGCCCGCTGTTCGACGACCGGTACGGCCTGCTGGTGCTCGGCAAGGCCGCCGGCCTCCTCACCGCCGTCGCGCTCGGCGGCCTCGTGCGCCGCAGGATGATCACCGCCGCCGCGACCGGGGACCGCCCGGACGCGAGCACCGCCACGAACGCGGAGGCGAGCGCGAACACTGACGCGGACGCGGACGCGGACGCGGGCACGCCGTCCCGGCTGAGCGCGTTCCGGCGGCTCGCCATGGTCGAGATCTGCGTCCTCGCGGCGACGTTCGGCCTGGCCGCGGGTCTGTCGCAGACGGCGCCGCCGGTGAACGACTCGGCGCTGCCGACCGACCCCACCGAGGCCCTGCTCGGCTACCCGATGCCCCCGGCGATCACCCCCGGACGGCTCCTCTCCTCCTGGCGCCCCGACTGGGTGTTCCTCGGCCTGGTCGCCCTCGCCGCCGGCCTGTACCTGGCCGGGGTCATCCGGCTGGCGCGCCGCGGCGACAGCTGGCCGGTCGGCCGCACGGTCGGGTTCCTCACCGGACTCGCCCTGGTCGTCGTCGTGACGTCCGGCGGCCTCGGGGTCTACGGGCCGGTGCTGCTCAGCGTGCACATGACCCAGCACATGATCCTCACGATGCTGGCGCCGATCCCGCTGGTACTCGGCGCGCCGATCACCCTCGCGCTGCGCGCGCTGCGTCCGGCGTCCGCGCCGTACCGCGCCGGGCCACGCGAGTGGCTGCTCGCCGGGCTGCACTCCTGGCCCGCACGGGTGGTGACCCATCCGCTGTTCGTCACCGCGAACTTCGCCGGCAGCCTGTACGTGCTGTACCTGAGCGACCTGCTCGGCTACCTGATGAACAGCCACCTCGGCCACTTCGCGATGAACGCCCACTTCCTGATGACGGGCTTCTACTTCTTCGAGGTCCTCATCGGCGTCGACCCGCTGCCGAAGCGGCCGCCGCACCCCGGACGGGTGCTGATGCTGATGGCCGTGGTCCCGTTCCACGCCTTCCTCGGGCTCACGATCATGAGCACGTCCACGGTGCTGGGCAGCAGCTGGTACGAGCAGCTCGTCCGCCCCTGGGGGGTGAGCCCGCTGCACGACCAGGGCACGGCCGGGGGGATCACCTGGTCGTTCGGGGAGATCCCGACCCTGGTGGTGCTACTCGTCCTGGCAGTGCAGTGGGCCCGCACTGACGAGCGCCGCGCCCGCACCCGCGAACGCCGCGTCGACGCCTCCGGGGTGGACGCGCAGCTCGACGCCTACAACGCCTACCTGGCCCGCCTCAGCGGGGAACGGCCCGCACCGGCCGCGACGCCGACCGTCCCACCGGTACCGGCGCAGCGCGGCGACACCGGCTCCCCCACCGGCGGACCGGGCTCCTGACCGCGCCAACAGTCCCGGCTCGCAAAGGGAGGAGGTGTCCGTGCGCCATTCGTTCGCGGAGGTGACGATCGTCCGGCACGGCCAGAGCACCGCCAACGTCGCTTTCGCGGCGGCGGAGGCGGCGGGGCGGACCGAGTCCGGCATCACCGGCCGTGACATCGACGTCCCGCTGGCCCCGCTCGGCCGAGCGGAGGCGGCCGCGCTGGGACGGGGCCTCGCCGCGCGTCCGCCCATCGTGAATCGGCCTGAGGTTGTCGTCTGCTCCCCCTACCGGCGCGCGCTCCAGACCTGGGAGATCGCCGCCACCACCGCGGACGCCGCCGGGCTGCGGCTCCCGGCGCCTGCCGTGGACGACCGGCTGGGTGACCGGCTGATGGGACGGTTGGAGCTGCTGACATCCACAGCGATCGCGGAACGCTTTCCCGCCGAGGCCGAACGGAGCCGTGCCGCGGGGATGTTCGCCTACCGGCCACCAGGTGGTGAGTCCTTCGGTGACATCGCGGTCCGCCTCACTGCGCTGCTGGAAGATCTGGATCGCCGCCATTCAGGCCGTCGGATGTTCCTCGTCGCGCACGACGCCGTGGTGCTCATGACGCGGTACGTGATCGAGAACCTGTCCTTCGACGACCTCGCCGCGACAGTCGCCGAGGGGCCGGTGGTCAACGCGGCGATCACCCGGTTCGTCCACGACGGCGACCGGCTGACACTGGCGGAGTACAACACGGCCACTCATCTTTCCGACCTTGCCCGGCCGCACGGGGATCCACCTCGCCAAGGCGGGTGACGGTGCCACCGCTGAACGCAGTGGCGTACATCGCCGGGATCTGGCAGTTTCACCGCATGCCCGGCATCGACATGCAGCCCCGTTCAGTGGACGACCTGCTCCGGCTGGAGGCCACGGACGCGCTTCCGAAGTTCCTGTTCTTCTGGGGTCACCGGCCGCCCGTCGACGGCAGTGTCGGAAAGGGCTGCCTCAGCCAGTGGTGGCCGGCCGGGTTCACCGTCGGTGCCGCGAGCTACCTCAGTGCCGAGCATTTCATGATGGAGCAGAAGGCCCGGTTGTTCGGCGACGAGGCAGCCGCCGAGCAGATACTCGCCGCGACGAGCCCAGGTGAGGCGAAGGTGCTGGGCCGCCAGGTCCGCGGCTTCGACGAGGAGGTCTGGGCGAGCAGTCGCCACGGCATCGTCGTGCGCGGCAACACCGCGAAGTTCGCCCAGCACCCCGCGCTACGCGAGTTCCTCCTCGGTACCGGCGTGCGGACGCTCGTCGAGGCCAGTCCGGTCGACCGGATCTGGGGAATCGGTGTTGCGGCCGACGACCAGCGGGCGGGCCGTCCGAGTGCCTGGCCGGGCCTGAACCTCCTCGGCTTCGCGCTCATGGAGGTACGCGCCCTGCTGGCCGCATCCACGCCGACAGCGACGTCCTGACTCCGAACGGCGCGACGAAGCGTAGGGAGACCGCCGCTGGTTGCCGGGCTGGCGCATCTGACCGAGGCGGCACGATCTGGACGCGGAGTGACGTGAGCCCGCAGAGCGCAACGACCGCCGCACCGCCGCTGCAGGTGGGCGTCTACATCGATGGCTTCAACCTCTGTTTCGGCGGACGCGGGCTGATGGGCGGAACAAGCGGGCGTGGCGCATGCCAAGCTCATCTTCTAGACCACCCGGCCCCCTCGTGGGCCGGGTTTTTCAGTTCGCCGGCGGCATCACTCGTCGGCGGGGCCATCGAGCCCCGTGAGGTTGGCAGCGCCGACCGGCTGCCCAGCCGCACCGGTGTCGCGGACCGCGTGTCGGGCGGACTGGGCGTCGAGGTGGCGGCGGGTGAACACCCAGCTGATCTCCAGCGCGATGCCGCCGGCCAGGGCGACGGCCGCGCCCGTCCACGGGCCGGTGGTGCCCACGAGCGAGAGCTGGAAGAACTCCTGCCCGTACGGGACGGCCAGCACGACCGCGAACGCGAGCGCCATCGTCACGACGAGCAGGATCCGCCACCAGGTGTAGGGCCGGGCGACGATCGCCAGCGCCCACAGGGCGACGAGGAACAGGGTGAGCGTCGCCATCGACGTCTCGGCGTCGAGGTCGCCGTCGTAGATGGAGCGGGCGAGGAAGTAGGAGGCCAGGGTCGCGGCGGCGGCGAGCACCCCGGCGGGCAGCGCGAAGCGCAGGACCCGGCCGACGAAGTCCGGGCGGGCCCGTTCGGCGTTCGGGGCCAGGGCCAGGAAGAAGGCGGGGATCCCGATCGTGAGTGATCCGATCAGGGTCAGGTGACGGGGCAGGAACGGGTAGGGCACCTGCGTGATCACCACGACGATGGCGAGCAGCACCGAGTAGACCGTCTTGGTCAGGAACAGGTTCGCGACCCGCTCGATGTTGCCGATCACCCGCCGCCCCTCGCCGACGACCGAGGGCAGGGTGGCGAAGCTGTTGTTCAGCAGGACGATCTGGGCGACCGCCCGGGTGGCCTGGCTCCCGGAGCCCATCGAGACGCCGATGTCGGCGTCCTTGAGGGCGAGCACGTCGTTGACACCGTCGCCGGTCATCGCGACGGCGTGCCCGCGGGACTGCAGTGCGGCGACCATCTCCCGCTTCTGCTGCGGGCTGACCCGACCGAAGACCGAGTTCGCCTCCAGGACGTCGGCGAGGGCCTCCGGGTCGGCGGGGAGCGTGCGGGCGTCCACCGGGTTCTCGGCTCCGGGCAGGCCGAGGGTGTGGGCGACGGCGCCGACGGACAGGGCGTTGTCTCCCGAGATGATTTTGGCGGCGACGCCCTGCTCGGCGAAGTAGCGCAGCGTGTCCGAGGCGTCGGCCCGCAGGCGCTGCGCGATGACGACCAGGGCGACCGGGGTGGTCAGTCCAGGGACCTCGGCGGGGTCGGCCACGGCCTCGGCGAGGGTCGCGCCGTAGGTGGCGAGCAGCAGGACGCGCAGGCCCTGCTCGCCGAACCGGTCGGCCTCGGCGAGCGCCGGATGGCTCTCCGGGAGGAGCACGTCCGGTGCACCGAGCAGCCAGGTGGCCGCCGAGCCGTCCGGGTCGGCCGGGTCGGTGATCTCGGCGCCGCTCCACTTGCGCGCCGAGGAGAACGGCATGTCGGCCTGGATGGTCCAGCCGGCGGGCGCCGGCCAGGCGTCGATGATCGCCTGCATGCTGGGGTTGGGACGTCTGTCCGCGGCACCGAGGGTGCCGAGCACCGCTTCGGCGGTCGCCTCGCTCCCGTCGGTCTCCTTGCCTCCGCCGGCCCCGGTGTCGTCGTCGAGCATGCGCAGCTCGACGACGTCCATCGCGGCTTCGGTGAGGGTGCCGGTCTTGTCCAGGCAGACGACGTCGACCCGGGCCAGCCCCTCGATCGCCGGCAGTTCCTGGACGAGGCACTGGCGGCGGCCAAGCCGGACCACGCCGACCGCGAACGCCACCGAGGTGAGCAGGACCAGGCCCTCGGGCACCATCGGGACGAGGCCGGCGACCATCCGGCGGATGCCCTCCGCCAGGTCGTCGTCGTTCACCAGGATCTGGCTGATGATCAGCGCCACCCCGGTCGGGATGATCATCCAGGTGACGACCCGCAGGATGGTGTTGATGCCGTTGCGGAGCTGGGAGTGGACCAGGGTGAAGCGGCTCGCCTCCTCGGCGAGCTGGGCGGCGTAGGCGGCGCGGCCGACGCGGGTCGCGCGGAACGCGCCGGACCCGGCGACGACGAAGCTCCCCGACATGACCGTGTCGCCGGGACGTTTGTGCACCGGGTCGGCCTCGCCGGTGAGCAGCGACTCGTCGACCTCGAGGTTCTCCGCCTCGAGGACGAGCCCGTCCACGGCGATCTTGTCGCCCGAGCCGAGCTCGACGACGTCGTCGAGAACGATCTCGGACGCCGCGAGCTCGGCGGCGACGCCGTCACGCCGGACGACCGGGCGGGCCTCGCCGACGACGGCGAGCCGGTCGAGGGTCCGCTTGGCGCGGATCTCCTGAATGACGCCGATCAGGGTGTTGGCGATGATCACGCCGCCGAACAGGGCGTCCTGGACGGGGCCGACGATCACGATGAAGACGAAGAGCACGCCGATGATCGCGTTGATCCGGGTGAGGACGTTCGCCCGGACGATCTCGCCGACCGACCGGCTGGAACGGACCGGGATGTCGTTCACCCGGCCGTCGGCGACCCGCTCCGCGACCTCGGCGGCGCTCAGGCCACGCGCGTCAGTGCCAAGGTCGGTGTCGGTGTCGGTGTCGGTGTCGACACCGGTGTCCGTGTCGGCGCCGGGATCCGTGTCGAGGTCGGTCGCCGTGCGCGGCTCGTCCCGGGGGTCGTCCTGTTCGGTGGACGCGGACGTCGTGGCCGCTGGCCGGTCCATCGTCACTCACTTTCGGTCGGTCGGTCCTCGGGGATCCCGGGTGTCCCTGGGTGTGTGTCCCCCGAGCGCCAACGGTATTGGACACCCCGCCGCCGACAGTTCGGGCCTCCCGGGCCGCTCAGGCCGGCGTCGCCGGGATCCTGCCGCCGAGCACGAGCGCGAGCAGCAGCAGCCCGAGGCCGATCCGGTACACGACGAACGGCGCGAAACCGTGCGCCGAGACGTACCGGAGGAACCAGGCGATCGCCGCGTACCCGACGACGAACGCCACGACGCTCGCGCCGACCAGCGGGCCCCAGGCCGGCTCGCCCGCCCGCCCGCCGGCCGCGCCCGTCGCGGGCGTCGCGGGCGTCGCGCCGTGCGGCCGGACCTCGCGGTAGAGACGGTGGAGCCCGAAGGTTCCCGACACCAGGACGGCGGGAACGGCCAGCAGGAACGAATAGCGCGCGGCCGCCTCCCGGGAGTAGCGCAGCAGGAGACCGCCGCCGATGGTCGCCCCCGAGCGGGACACCCCCGGCATCAGCGCGGCGGCCTGCGCGAGTCCGATCAGGAGCCCGTCGCGCACGGACAGCTCCGCCAGCGGCCGGCCGCCGCGCGGCGCACCGCCGATGGTCATGGCACCGCCGCGCGCCGCGCGCCGGGCTGTCAGGCTGTCGGCGACGCCGAGCAGCGCGCCGACGCCGGCCAGGGCGCCCGCGGTCAGCCGCAGATCACGGAACCGGCCTTTGATGACGTCCTCGAAGAGGTACCCGACGGCTCCGATCGGCACGGTACCGAAAATGATCAGCCAGGCGAGCCGGGCGTCCGCGGCCAGCGCCGGATCCGGCGCTGGATTCGAGTACGACCCCGACCCCGGCCTCATCTCCGGCCCCGGTCGCGCGCCACGCGCCGTGAGCTGCCCCGGGACCGGGCCGGCAAGCGACCGCAGCCAGGCGCGGCCGAGGCGGGCGATGTCGGCGCGGAGGTAGACCATCACGGCGGCGGCCGTGCCGAGCTGGGTGACGGCGGTGAACGCGGCGCCGGGGTCGTCCCAGCCGGCCAACGCGGCCACGACCCGCAGATGCGCGCTCGAGGAGACCGGCAGGAACTCGGTGAGTCCCTGGACCAGACCGAGGACCGCGCCTTCCGCCCAGTTCACTGCAGGATTCCGTTCACCGGGAGCACCGTATCGGCCCGCACGCGGCCGTCGGGTGCCGGCTTCTCCGCCTGGCCATCCACTCGAGCCCCGCCCGTCACCTCACGTTAACCAGGCTGGCTCACCGTAACCGCAATGCCATCTGCTGCTGGAAAGGAGGCGGGGTCATGACGGAGCTTCTCGCTGGTCTGGTCGTCGAGGCGGTCGGAACGGTGCTCGTCCTGCTGGTCACCGGGCTGGTTCGCCGCTGGCTGGGCGCTTCGCCCGCGGCGGGCGCGGTCTGACCCCACTGCCACCACGGTCGCCACGGACGCGGAGACCACCGCGATCGTCCAGCCGACCGGGCCGACGGGCCGGCAGCCGAACAGGGTGCTGACCACGGGGGTCTGCACGATCCCGGCGAGCACCGCGAAGCTCCCGGCCGCCGTGGCGATCACGAGCGGGTCCCGGCCGGCCAGGGCGAGCGTCTGCCCGAGCTGCGATCCGACGACGGCCAGCAGCGCCACGGTCGAGGCCCGTCCCGGGGTGCCGGTCCGTCGGGCGACGGCCCAGGCGGCGGTCGCCGCGCCCGCGGTGGTCGCGCCGCGGAGCAGGATCGCGCGGCGCAGCGGGCCGGCGAGGATCGTGTCGGCGGAGTGCGGCGGGTCGCCGCCGCGGCCGCGCACCGCCAGCGCCATCGCGGGCGCCATGTCCGTCAGCAGGTTGACCAGCAGGAGCTGACGCGGGCTCAGCGGCGCCCGGCCCGCCACGGCCGCGCCGAGCAGCGTGAAGGCGACCTCGCCCGCGTTCCCGCCGACCAGCACCGACACCGCGTCGGTGACGGACTGCCACATCCGCCGGCCCTCGATGACGGCGTCTGCCAGCCGGTCGACGTCGGCGGTGGTGAGCAGCAGGTCGGCGGCCCCGGTCGCCGCCGCCGACCCGCGTCCCTGGACGGCGACGCCGACGTCCGCCGCGCGGATCGCGGCCGCGTCGTTGGTGCCGTCACCGGTCATCGCCACCGTGCGGCCCTGCCGGCGCAGGGTCATCACGAGCCGTACCTTCTGCTCCGGGGAGATCCGGGCGAAGACCGCGGCGGTGCCGACCCGGCGGCCGAACTCCTCGTCCCCGAGCTGGTCGAGCTCGGGCCCGGTGACGACGGCGCCGGCGGTGACGCGGAGCCCGACCTCGGCGGCGATCGCGGCCGCGGTGCCCGGATGATCGCCGGTGACGACGAGGACGCGCAGACCGGCACCGGTCAGCCGGTGGATCGCGGGGGCGGCCGTCGGGCGCGGCGTGTCCGCCAGCCCGACGAATCCGACGAGTTCCAGATCCCGCATGAGCGCGTCCGGGATGTCGACCGGCCCGCACGCCACCACGGCCCGCTGCGCCGGCGGCACCGATGGTGCCGGCGGTGCCGATGGTGCGGGCGGTGCCGGGGGCTGCGGGTGGAAGGGCTTCGAACGAGCCACAGCGAGCACACGCAGGCCCCGCGCGGCGAGCGCGTCGACCGTGCGGTGGGCCGCCGCGACGTCCCGGGCGGGCATCCGGCAGCGGTCGAGCAGCGTCTCCGGCGCCCCCTTGACCGCCAGCACCATGGCGTCACCGGCCTGCACCATCGTGACGGCGTAGCCACGCGCGGTCTCGAACGGCAGCTCGGCGAGTCGGCGGCCCAGCGGTTCCAGCGGCTCCGCCGCGGCCAGCACGGCACGGTCGGTGGCGTGCGGGATGGGCCCGTCCGGCCGGGGGCTCGCCGCGCCGGCGACGCGAAGCACGTCATCCCGGGACGCACCGCCCACCACCGCGACCTCGCGCAGCACCAGGCGGCCCTCGGTGAGCGTGCCGGTCTTGTCGAAGCAGACGGTGTCGATCCGGCCCAGCGCCTCGACGGTGCGCGAGGAGCGCACGAGCACGCCGAGGCGGGCGAGTCGGCGGGCGGCCGCGACCTGGGCGACCGTGGCGACGAGGGGCAGACCCTCCGGCACGGCGGCGACGGCCACCGCCACCCCCGCGCCGAGCGCCTCCCGCGCCCCGGCCCCGCGCAGCACCGACAGGGCGGTCACCGCGAGCCCGCTGGCCGCGGTCAGCGGCAGCGCGAGCCGGGTGAGATCACCCAGCCGGTTCTGCACGCCCACCGGCGCCGCCGTGCCGACCACGGCGGCGCTCGCGCGGCCGGCCTCGGTGGCCTCGCCGACGGCGACGACGATTCCCCGGCCCGTGCCGGCGAGCACGGTCGTCCCCTCGAAGAGCATGCAGCTGCGGTCGGCGAGATCGGCGGACGGCGTCGGCTCGACGGACTTGCCGACGGGGACGGACTCGCCGGTCAGCGACGCCTCGTCGACCTCGAGGGTGTCCGCGGCGAGCAGCCGCGCGTCGGCGGGGACGACGTCCCCGGCCCGCACCAGGATCCGGTCACCTGGCCGCAGCTCGTCGGCCGGCAGTACGCGGAGGCCACCGGTCGTCTCGACCCGGGCGAGCGCGAGGTGGCGCGCCATCAGTCCGCGCATCGCGGCCTCGGCGCGGGCCCGCTGCGCACCGCTGAGAACGGCGTTCGTCACCGAGACCCCGGCCACCAGCGCCGCGTCGACCGTCGAGCCGAGGACGGCGCTGGCCGCCGCGCCCACCATCAGCACCGGTACGAGCGGGTCCCGCAGGTCCGCGACGACCGCGGCGCCGAGCTCCCGGGCACCCTTCCCGAACGACCTGACCGTCGGGTGGGCGCCGGCGCCGTCCGATCGGACCCCGCCCGGCTCCGCCGGGTCGCGCGGTGCGGCGGGCAGCCGGCGGCGCACCGCCTCCGCGTCCAGCGCATGCCAGTCCGTACGCCGCACCGGCGCCGGCGGTGGACGTCGGTCCGCGCGGGACGCGGCCACGAGACCCTCCGCCATCGAGCTGACCGCGGCGGCGCTCACCGGGCCGCCCCGGGCCAGCGCTCCGGCCAGTGACCGGCCTGGACGTCCGGAGGCTCCCCCGCCGACGACGGTGGTCAGGGCGGACAGCGCCGAACCGGACACCGCCAGGGAGGCCGCCCGGCGGCTGGTCGCCCGGGCCGGCACCGGGTACTGCAGCACCCGCCACACGTCGGCGAGCCCGCGCGCGCAGAGCAGGTCCGCGCACCAGGGCGGCCGCTCCCCGGGACGGACAAGCCCGACACCGACGTCGGCGACGTGCAGCGCGTCCGTGTCGGAGCCGCAGCCGACCACGAGGACGACCGCGCCCCTGGCCTGCGCCCGCCACACCTCGGTCGCCAGATCCGTCCCGCCGCGTACCCGTGCGTCGACGAGCGGGGTGAACTCGGCGGTGCTGACGTGCTCGCCGAGCAGGACGCTGCCGCAGGCGCGCGCCGCCCGCAGCACCGCCTCCGCGTGCCCGTCCGTCTCGACACCGACGAGCCCGCTCACCACGGGCCGGGTGCCGCGCAGCTCCACAGGCAGGCCGTCGGGGTCGGCCGCCCGGCGGGTCCCGCGGGCGTGCGCGGCGACGAGCCGGACGGCGCCGTCCCGGGCCACGACCGCGCCGGGGCGGAACGGGCGCCACACGTCCAGCCCGTCCACGAGGGCGTCGACGGCCGTCCAGCTGGGGCCGTCCGGTGCCGAGAGCACCCGCGCCGTGCCGGACAGCAGGGCGGCCGGCGACACCACCACGGTGTCGACACGGTCGAGGCGGCGCAGGCACGACCGCTCCAGCGCCAGTACGTCGTGACCGGCCAGCCGGCGGCCCGTCGTCGCGGCGAACACCTCCCGGCCCAGCCACGCGGCGCGGGGAACGGTGGTGAGGAGCAGGTCGCCGGCGAGCACCGGCGACCCGGACACCGCCAGGGTCGCCGCGCCGAGTGCCAGCCCGGCCGCGGCCATCCGGTCGGCGCACCGCTCCACCGGGCCGGCCGGCAGCGGGCGCGGCCGTCGCTCCCGCGCGACCTCACCGAGACGGCCGAGGGCCGCGCTGTGCGCGCCGCGGGTCGCCCGGCCCAGCTCGGGTTCTAGCCGGGTGAACGCGGCCCGCGCGGCGAGGAGCTCTCCCAGCGTGGCACAGCGGTGCGCCGCGCCCACGAGGATCATGTCGGGGCTCTGGCTGAGCGCGGCGACCCCCGCGTTCGCCAGGCCGATCGCGAGGTCGGTGCCCGTGCGGCCGAGCCCGCGCTCGACGGCGCGCCGGGCCCGCGGCTGGTGGTCGACCAGCGCCACGGCCGCGGCGGCGGCGCGCGGCACCGCCGGCAGCCGCAGCAACCGTCCGGCCACGGCGAAACCGAAGGCGGCGGCGTCCACGCCGAGCGCGACGAGCTCGGCGGCGACCGGTCCGGGATCACCGGGGTGCCCGTTCCGATCCTGCCCCCGCGGCCGGGCGCGCGGCTCCCCGGCTGACGGGGCTTCTGTCGACAGGGCTCTGGTCAACGGGGCTTCGGTGGCGGGCCGCGGTCGCGCCGCGGCGGCGTTCTCCACCTCGGCCACGGCGTCGACCACGTCAGCGACGTCGACCGCGTCAGCGTCGAAGGCGATCAGGAGACGACCGAGGCCCTCGTCGACCTCGGCCCAGTCGACTCCCTCAAGCGCCCGGACGGCGGCGGCCGCGTGGTCGTGCACGTCCCGCCGGAGCAGCTCGATGTGGGCGGAGCCAGCGCCGCACCACACCGCGCGGGGCCGCCGCGATGGCCGGTGAAGCTCCGCGACAAGCGCCCGCGCGGCGCTGCGAGGCGAGGGCAGCGGGAGGCGCCCCACCACCGGTCAGGCGCTCGGCGAACGGCGGACGGTGCCGCCGTCGCGGCCCGCGCTCACGGGCCGGCTGTGCTGGGAGACATAGGTACCCGCGGCGATCGCGGCCGCGATCGGCCACTCGATGATCTCGACGGCGGCCAGCGCGCCGAGGCCCGCGTAGTAGGCGGTCCGCTTCGCCGACGGGAGGGCGAGCGGCCCGATCCGGACGCCGTCGGTCCGCGGTGGCGGCGCCACCTCCAGCCGCGCGGTGACATAGGGCAGGCGCACGACAACGACCCGCCCAGCCCGCTCCCGGCGCCCACGAAACAGCTTCTGGACGGCGGTGACCGCCGACGCGGCCGCTCCGGGAACCGTGCCAGCCGCCCGGGACACGACCGACCGGGACGTCGTCGACCGGGCCCCTGCCGGCCGCGCCGCCGCCGGCCGGGCCGCCGCCGGCCGGGCCGCCGCCGGCCGGGCCGCCGCCGGC